>NZ_JBMDIS010000027.1:0-82439 GCF_057808775.1 Pseudomonas sp. FG86
GACGGCGGCCCACGGATTCAAGCCTGCGTTCGGGCATACCGAGCCTAGGCGAGGTGCCGAGTGGTGGGGCATGAGCCTTTTGGTTACTTTTGGGGCTCTTTTCCAAAAGTGACCCGCTGTAAGAGCGGAACCGCCAGTGGCCATTCCCGCAGCAACGGATATGTACCCGGACCCCCCAGCCGCAATTACCACAGCCACCGCAAGTCCCCCCGGTCAAACCAAAAACGCCGCTTCCAAAAGCTGCCGCGTATAAGCATGCTGCGGCTCAGCAAAAATCGCCGACGCCTCCCCCTGTTCCACCACCTGCCCATGCTTGACCACCATCAACTGATGGCTCAGCGCTTTCACCACCGCCAAGTCATGGCTGATAAACAGATACGTCAGGTTGTACTTGGCCTGCAAACTACGCAACAACTCCACCACCTGCCGCTGCACCGTTCGGTCCAGTGCCGACGTCGGCTCATCCAGCAAAATCAGGCGTGGCTTGAGCACCAACGCGCGGGCGATGGCGATGCGTTGACGCTGGCCCCCCGAGAATTCATGGGGATACCGATGCCGAGAGTCCGGGTCCAACCCGACTTCCTTGAGCGCCGCGATAATCGCCGCCTCCTGCTCCGCAGGCGTGCCCATCTTGTGGATGCGCAAACCTTCGCCGACGATCTCGCTGACGCACATGCGCGGGCTCAGGCTGCCGAATGGGTCCTGGAACACCACCTGCATTTCCCGGCGCAATGGGCGTACTTGCTGTTGGCTGAGCGTGTCCAGTTGCTGGCCTTCGAAGCGAATCCCGCCTTTGCTGGCGATCAAGCGCAGAATCGCCAGGCCCAGGGTGGATTTGCCCGAGCCGCTTTCGCCGACGATGCCCAGGGTCTGGCCCTGGGGCAGGCTGAAGTTGATGCCGTCCACCGCCTTGACGTAATCGACGGTGTTGCGCAAAAAGCCTTTCTTGATCGGGAACCACACCTTGAGGTCGTCGACCTCCAGCAAGGGCGGCCCGATCGCCGTGCTGGCCGGTCCGCCGCTGGGTTCGGCGGCGAGCAGTTCCTGGGTGTAGGGGTGCTGGGGCGATTGGAACAGCGTCTCGCAATCGGCCTGCTCGACAATACAACCCTGTTGCATCACACACACGCGATGGGCGATGCGCCGCACCAGGTTCAAGTCGTGGCTGATCAGCAGCAAGGCCATGCCCAGCCGTGCCTGCAACTCCTTGAGCAGTTCAAGGATCTTCAACTGCACCGTGACGTCGAGGGCCGTGGTCGGCTCGTCCGCAATCAACAACTCCGGTTCATTGGCCAGGGCCATGGCGATCATCACCCGTTGGCGCTGGCCGCCGGAGAGTTCATGGGGCAGGGCCTTGAGGCGCTTGTGCGGCTCGGGGATGCCCACCAGTTCGAGCAGTTCCAGGGTGCGTCGGGTGGCGACCTTGCCGGTCAGCCCCTTGTGCAGGCCGAGCACTTCGTTGATCTGTTTCTCGATGCAATGCAGGGGGTTGAGCGAGGTCATCGGCTCCTGGAAGATCATCGCGATACGGTTACCGCGAATGTGCCGGATGGTTTTTTCCTTGAGGGTCAGCAGGTCCTGGTCGGAATACTTGATGGTGCCGGACGGATGCCGTGCCAGCGGGTAGGGCAGCAGGCGCAGGATCGAGTGGGCGGTCACCGATTTACCGGAGCCGCTTTCGCCGACCAGCGCCAGGGTCTCGCCGCGCTTGATATCGAAGCTGACGTTGTTGACCACGCGGTGGTGATGCTCGCCCGTGACGAACTCGACGGAGAGGTCGCGGATTTCGATCAGATTGTCCTGATTCATCTCATTTCCTCGGGTCGAAGGCATCGCGAGCGGACTCGCCGATAAACACCAGCAAACTCAGCATGATTGCCAGCACGGCAAACGCGCTCATGCCCAGCCACGGTGCTTGCAGGTTGGACTTGCCCTGGGCCACCAGTTCACCCAGGGACGGCGAGCCGGCCGGCAGGCCGAACCCGAGGAAGTCCAGGGCGGTGAGGGTGCCGATGGCGCCGGTGAGGATGAACGGCATGAAGGTCATGGTCGAGACCATGGCATTGGGCAGGATGTGGCGGAACATGATCGCGCCATTCTGCATGCCCAGGGCTCGGGCCGCGCGTACGTATTCGAGGTTGCGCCCACGCAGGAACTCGGCGCGTACCACGTCCACCAGGCTCATCCAGGAGAACAGCAGCATGATCCCCAACAGCCACCAGAAGTTCGGCTGCACGAAGCTGGCGAGGATGATCAGCAGGTACAGCACCGGCAAGCCGGACCATATCTCCAGGAAGCGTTGCCCGGCCAGGTCGACCCAGCCGCCATAGAAGCCCTGCAGGGCCCCGGCGATCACGCCGATGATCGAGCTGAGCACGGTGAGGGTCAGGGCGAACAGCACCGACACGCGGAAGCCGTAGATCACCCGCGCCAGCACGTCGCGGCCCTGGTCATCGGTGCCCAGCAGGTTCATCGACGAGGGGGGCGCGGGGGCGGGGACTTTCAGGTCGTAGTTGATGCTCTGGTAGCTGAAGGGGATTGGCGCCCACAGTGTCCAGGCATCCTTGGTCTTGAGCAGTTCCTGGATATACGGGCTCTTGTAGTTGGCCTCCAGGGGGAATTCACCGCCGAAGGTGGTCTCCGGGTAGCGCTTGAGTGCCGGGAAGTACCAGTCGCCGTCGTAATGCACCGCCAGCGGTTTGTCGTTGGCGATCAACTCGGCGCCCAGGCTCAACACGAACAGGATCAGGAACAGCCACAGCGACCACCAGCCACGTTTATTGGCCTTGAACCGCTCGAACCGGCGGCGATTGAGGGGGGATAGGTTCATCTCAATGCTCCCGGCTGGCGAAGTCGATGCGCGGATCGACCAGGGTGTAGGTGAGGTCGCCGATCAGTTTCACCACCAGCCCGAGCAGGGTGAAGATAAACAGCGTGCCGAAGACCACCGGGTAATCGCGATTGATCGCCGCTTCAAAACTCATCAGGCCCAGGCCGTCGAGGGAGAAGATCACTTCCACCAGCAAGGAGCCGGTGAAGAAAATCCCGATAAACGCCGACGGGAAGCCGGCGATCACCAGCAGCATGGCGTTACGGAACACGTGGCCATAGAGCACACGGTGGTTGGTCAGCCCCTTGGCCTTGGCGGTGACCACGTACTGTTTGTTGATTTCGTCGAGGAAACTGTTCTTGGTCAGCAGGGTCATGGTGGCGAAGTTGCCGATCACCAGGGCGGTAATCGGCAATGCCAGGTGCCAGAAATAATCGAGGATCTTGCCGCCCCAGCTCAGTTCGTCAAAGTTGTTGGAGGTCAGCCCGCGCAAGGGGAACCAGTCGAAGTAACTGCCGCCGGCAAACACCACGATCAGCAGGATCGCAAACAGGAACGCCGGGATCGCGTAGCCGACGATGATGGCCGAGCTGGTCCACACGTCGAAGTGGCTGCCATGGCGCGTGGCCTTGGCGATCCCCAGGGGGATCGACACCAGGTACATGATCAGCGTGCTCCACAACCCGAGGGAGATGGACACCGGCATTTTTTCCTTGATCAGGTCGATGACCTTGGCGTCACGGAAGAAACTGTCGCCAAAGTCCAGCCGGGCGTAGTTCTTGACCATGATCCACAAGCGTTCCGGCGCCGACTTGTCGAAGCCGTACATCTTTTCGATTTCCTTGATCAGCGCCGGGTCCAGGCCCTGGGCGCCGCGGTAGCTGCTGGCGCCGGCAACCGACACCTCCGCACCGCCGCCGGCAATGCGGCTGGTGGCGCCTTCAAAGCCTTCGAGCTTGGCGATCATCTGCTCCACCGGGCCGCCTGGGGCGGCCTGGATAATGATGAAGTTGATCAGCAGGATCCCGAACAGCGTGGGGATAATCAGCAACAGGCGGCGAACAATATAGGCCAGCATTTAATCGCCTCCGCTCGCCGGATCGGCGCTCGTATTCAGGGGGATCGCAGGTTTTGTGTCAGGTTTGGCCCACCAGGTCGAGGTGCCGACGTCATAGCGCGGCGAGACTTTCGGGTGGCCAAGATGGTTCCAGTACGCCACGCGGAAGGTCTTGATGTGCCAATTGGGGATCACGTAGTAGCCAAACTGGAGTACGCGATCCAACGCCTTGGCGTGGGCGATCAGGCTTTTGCGCGAGTCGGCGTCGATCAACTCTTCCACCAGTTGGTCGACGGCCGGGTCCTTGAGCCCCATGTAGTTGCGGCTGCCGGGCTTGTCGGCGCTGGAGGATTTCCAGAATTCGCGCTGTTCGTTGCCAGGTGAAGTGGACTGCGGAAAGCTGCCCACCAGCATGTCGAAATCCCGCGAGCGGATACGGTTGACGAACTGGGAGACGTCGACCCGGCGGATCACCAAGTCGATGCCCAGGTCTGCCAGGTTGCGCTTGAACGGCAGCAGGATACGCTCGAATTCAGTCTGGGCCAGCAGGAACTCGATGGTCACCGGTTTGCCCGTGGTGTCGACCATCTTGTCGTCGACGATACGCCAGCCGGCCTCCTGCAACAGCTGGTAAGCCTCGCGCTGTTGGGCGCGGATCATGCCGCTGCCGTCGGTTTTGGGCGGTTCGAACGCCTGGGTGAAGACTTCGGCCGGGATCTTGTCGCGCAGTGGTTCGAGGATCGCCAGTTCGTCCGGGCCGGGCAAGCCGGTGGCCGCCATTTCCGAGTTTTCGAAGTAGCTGCGGGTACGGGTGTAAGCCCCATTGAACAGCTGTTTGTTGCTCCACTCGAAGTCCAGCAACAGGCTGATGGCCTTGCGTACGCGCACGTCCTGGAACATGGGCTTGCGCGTGTTGAACACGAAGCCCTGCATGCCGGTGGGGTTGCCGTTGGGGATTTCTTCCTTGATCAACCGACCCTCGGCCACTGCGGGAATGTTGTAGGCGTTGGCCCAGTTCTTCGCGCTGAACTCCAGCCAGTAGTCGAACTGCCCGGCCTTCAACGCTTCCAGGGATACCGTGCTGTCGCGGTAATAGTCGGTGATGCGGTTATCGAAGTTGTAGAAGCCTTTGGTGACCGGCAGGTCCTTGGCCCAGTAGTCCTTGACCCGCTCATAGCGAATCATGCGCCCGGCCTTGACCTCTGCCACCTTGTACGGCCCGCTGCCCAGCGGAATTTCCAGGTTGCCCTTGGTGAAGTCGCGGGTCGCCCACCAATGTTTGGGCAATACCGGCAATTGGCCGAGGATCAGCGGCAATTCGCGGTTGTTGGTGCGCTTGAACTTGAACAGCACGCGCAGTGGGTCTTCGGCGACCACTTCGTCGACATCGGCGTAGTAGGTGCGGTAGAGCGGCGAGCCGTCTTTTATCAGGGCCTGGAAGGTGAACACCACGTCTTCGGCGCGGATCGGATGGCCATCGTGGAAGCGCGCTTCCGGGCGCAGGTAGAAGCGTACCCAGCTGTTGTCCGGGGCCTTCTCGATCCTGCCGGCCACCAGGCCGTATTCGGTGATGGGCTCATCCAGGCTTTGCATGGCCAGGGTGTCGTAGATCAGCGGCAGGTTGTCCGCTGGCACGCCCTTGCTGATGTAGGGGTTGAGGCTGTCGAAACCGCCCATCGCGGACTCGCGGAAAGTACCGCCCTTGGGCGCATCCGGGTTGACGTAGTCGAAGTGCTTGAAGTCGGCGGGGTATTTGGGCGGTTCGTTGTAGAGGGTCAGCGCATGTTGCGGGGCGGCATTGGCCGCAGTGCACAGCAACAGGCTGCCGAGCAGTGCAGTACGCAAAGACATCATTGGGCTTTCTCCGAAGCTTTCAGCCACCACGCGCTCAGGCCCAGGGTATAGGGCGGCGTGGTGACAAAGGCGAACCGGTTGCGGTACGCCAAGCGATGATAGTTGAGGTACCAGTTGGGAATGCTGTAGTGCTGCCAGAGCAGGACCCGGTCCAGGGCCCGGCCGGCGGCCAGTTGTTCTTCGCGGGTCTGCGCGGCCAGCAGTTGTTCCAGCAGATGGTCGACCACCGGGTTGGCGATGCCTGCGTAGTTCTTGCTGCCCTTGATCGTCGCCTGGCTGGAGTGGAAGTACTGCCACTGTTCGAGGCCGGGGCTGAGGGTTTGGTTGAGGGTGATCAGGATCATGTCGAAGTCGAACTGATCGAGGCGTTGCTTGTATTGCGCTCGGTCAACCGTGCGCAGGCGTGCATCGATGCCGACACTGATCAGGTTCTCGACATAGGGCTGCAGGATGCGCTCCAGGTTCGGGTTGACCAGCAGGATTTCAAAGCGCAGCGGTTGGCCGTCCTTGTTGAGCAACCGTTGGCCGGACAGCTTCCAGCCGGCTTCCCCGAGCAGGGCCAGGGCACGGCGCAGGGTCTCGCGCGGGATCCCGCGACCATCGGTCTGGGGCAGGCTGAACGGTTGGGTCAACAGGTTGGCCGGCAACTGGTCGCGGTAGGGCGAGAGCATCAGCCATTCATGCCCGACCGGAACGCCGGTGGCCGAGAATTCGCTGTTGGGGTAGTAACTCAAGGTGCGTTTGTAGGCACTGCTGAACAACGTTCGGTTGGTCCATTCGAAGTCGAACATCAGCCCCAGGGCTTCGCGCACCTTGGTCTGGCTGAAGGTCGGGCGCCGGGTGTTCATGAACAGGCCCTGGCTTTGGGTCGGGATCTGGTGGGCGATCTGCGCCTTGATCACGTCGCCGCGGTTGACGGCCGGGAAGTTGTAGCCATTCGCCCAGTTCTTGGCCTGGTGTTCGATATAGATATCGAACTCGCCGGCCTTGAACGCTTCGAAGGCCACGTCACTGTCGCGGTAGAACTCGACTTCGACCTTGTCGAAGTTATAGAAGCCCTGGTTGACCGGCAGGTCCTTGCCCCAGTAGTCCTTGACCCGCTCGAACACCAGTTGCCGCCCGGGGGTGACCTTGCTGATGCGGTACGGCCCGCTGCCCAGCGGTGGCTCGAAGGTGGTGGCCTTGAAATCCCGATTTTTCCAGTAGTGCTGGGGCAGAACCGGTAACTCGCCCAGGCGCAGGATCAGCAATGGGTTGCCGGCGCGTTTGAACACGAAGCGAATGCGGTGACGATTGAGGATGTCGACCCGCGCCACTTCCTGCAGGTTGGTGCGGTACTGCGGGTGGCCTTCGGTCAGCAGGGTGCGATAGGAAAACGCCACGTCATAGGCAGTGATTGGCTTGCCATCGTGGAAGCGTGCCTGGGGGCGCAGGTTGAACACCACCCAACTGCGGTCCTCGCTGTACTCCACCGATTGGGCAATCAGGCCGTAGCTGGAGGTGGGCTCATCGCCGGATGGCGCGTATTGGCCAGTGCCGACCATCAATGGCTCGTTCAGCTCATTGACGCCGTATTGCAGGAAGTTGGGCGTGGAGACCGGGCTTGAGCCCTTGAAGGTGTAGGGGTTGAGGGTATCGAACGTACCAAAAGCCATGACCCGCAACGTCCCGCCTTTCGGCGCTGCGGGGTTTACCCAATCGAAGTGGGTGAATTTGGCTGGGTACTTGAGCGTGCCGAACTGCGTGTAACCGTGACTCTCGGTAATCGTCGCATTCGCAGCAAAGCTCAAGGCCAGACTTATTAGTAGAAGGAGGGGTCGCTTCAAGTCAGAGATCCGATCCAGGCGGCTTGGGCTTTAAGCTCGGTACAGTAACAGCTTGTTCCGGTTGGAAAAAGCCGGTTGGAAACACTGGAGAACCAATGTGGGAGGGGGCTTGCCTCCGATATCGGTGGATCAGCCAATGAATCTGGTGGCTGACACACTGCTATCGGGGGCAAGCCCCCTCCCACATTGGTTCTACAGTGTTCTTGAGGTATCAGCGCGGCCCGGAAACCACCAGCATCTGCCCCGGCTTCAGCGCCTGGCCAGTGCGTGGGTTCCAGCGCTTGAGATGTTGCATCTCGACGTTGAAGCGCTTGGCGACGATGTACAGCGAGTCGCCTTTCTTGACCTTGTATTGCACAGGCTTCTTGCTGTCGGCCTTGGCGACCAGCTTGCGCGTGTCCTGCATCACCAGGGTCTGGCCGACCTTGAGGGCCTGGCCATTGAGCTTGTTCCAGCGTTGCAGGTCGTGTACGTCGACCTTGTTGGCCTTGGCGATCAGCGTCAGGTTGTCACCCGTGCGTACCTTGTAGCTGCGGGTACGGCCGGCCACCCGCGCGGTCTCAACTTCGTCGAACACCTGTTTTTTCGGGCGCATCGCCAGCAATTCTTCCGGCTTCATCGTCGAAAGCGTGCTGGTGAGTAACTGTGCCTTCGAACTGGGTACCAACAGATGCTGCGGGCCATCCAGGGTGGTGCGTTGCTTGAGCGCCGGGTTGAGCTGGAACAGTTCGTCTTCATCGATCTCGGCCAGTGCCGCGACCCGGGACAGGTCCATGCTTTGCTTGACCTCAACCACTTCGAAATACGGCGTGTTGGCGATCGGGTTCAGGTTGACGCCGTAGGCCTCCGGGGCCAGCACCACCTGGGACAGCGCCAGGAACTTGGGCACGTAGTCCTTGGTTTCCTGGGGCAGGGGCAGGTTCCAGTAGTCCGTCGGCAAACCGAGCTTTTCGTTGCGCTCGATGGCCCGGCTTACCGTGCCTTCGCCGGCGTTATACGCCGCCAGCGCCAGCAGCCAGTCGCCGTTGAACATGTCATGCAAGCGCGTCAGGTAGTCCAGGGCCGCGGTGGTGGAGGCGGTGATGTCGCGGCGGCCGTCGTAGGCGCGGGTCTGGCGCAGGTTGAAGTAGCGCCCGGTGGAGGGAATGAACTGCCACAAGCCAACCGCATCGCTGCGCGAATAGGCCATTGGGTTGTAGGCACTTTCAATCACTGGCAGCAACGCCAGTTCCAGGGGCATGTTGCGTTCTTCAAGGCGTTCGACGATGTAGTGAATGTAGAGACTGCCGCGTTCGCCGGCGTTCTCCAGGAAGGAAGGGTTGCTCGCGAACCACAGGCGTTGCTGTTCGATGCGCGGGTTGACGCCCAGGCCGTCCTGCAATTGAAAGCCCCGGCGCATGCGCTCCCAGACATCCTGGGGGGCTTCGGGGCTGGGCTTCTCTGAAAGCCAGATAGGTTTTTGCTTGATCTTGGCAGCAAGATTCGGTTTGGGTTGCACGGTGGATTGTGCAGCGAAATTTGTCGATTGGCAGCCCGCCAGAGTTGCGGAGACAGCCACCGCCACGGCTTGAGCCAGGCGGGTCAATGCGTCTGAATGGTTGGATTTACGAGTAGATGACGACATTGGCTGGAAGTAAGTTCCGGGCAAAAATGTCGGGCGATTCTAGAAAGCGCTTTGGTTCCGGTCAACCATTCAGAAATTACGTATCAGATTGCGTTGGCTTAGAACTTATCTTTCCATGCCCTCAAGCTAGCAAATACCTCGGCCCCAGAGCGGTTGTCGCGACCATTCCGTTCGTCCGCTTTTTGTTTAACGGATGTTTCAGAGGTGCGCAGGAAGGGGTTGGTACGCTTTTCCAGGGCCAGGTTGGAAGGCAGTGTGATCTCGCCACGGGCGCGCAGTTGGTTGACGCTTTCCACTCGTTCGGCGATATCGCGGTTGTGCGGTTCCACGGCCTGGGCAAACTTGAGGTTGCTTTGTGTGTATTCGTGGGTGCAGTACACCAACGTGTCGGCGGGCAGGGCCGCCAGGCGCTCAAGCGAGGCGTGCATCTGCTCGGGTGTGCCTTCGAACAGGCGACCGCAGCCGGCGGCGAACAGGGTATCGCCACACAGCAGCACGCCCGGGTGATAAAACGCGATGTGCCCCAGGGTATGGCCAGGCACGGCATACACGTCGAAATCCCAGCCCAGTACGCTGATGCGGTCGTTATCGTGCAGGTCGACGTCCCGCGCCGGGATCTGCTCGTTGGCCGGGCCATAGACCTTGGCGCCGGTCACACGTTTGATCTGCTCCACGCCGCCGACATGATCATGGTGATGGTGGGTGACCAGGATATCGCTGAGGTGCCACTCGGGGTTCTGCTTGAGCCAGGCCAGTACGGGAGCGGCATCGCCGGGGTCGACCACGGCGCAACGGTGGGTATGGGGGTCCTGCAACAGCCAGATGTAGTTGTCGGTGAAGGCGGGTAGGGCACTGATCTGTATCATTCTTTGATTCGCCAAGCTGAACACATTGGTGCATCTTAGAACGTCTAGGCGAGTTGGAGAATGCAATGACTGATAAAGCGTTCGCCCAGGCCGATCCTGAATGGCTGGCCCTGATCAGCGCAGCCCGGGAGTGGCTGTCGGGTCCGATCGGGCAGTTTTTGCTGGACGAGGAACGGCGCATGCTCGAGGACGAGCTGGGGCGGTTCTTTGGTGGTTACCTGGTGCATTACGGTCCCTCGGCCCAGACGCCGCCTGCCGCGCCGCAGGTGCAACGCAATGTACGCCTGGGCGCGCCGTTGCCGGGGGTGGAGATTGTCTGCGAGGAACAGGCCTGGCCGTTGAGCGAGCACGCCGCCGATGTGGTGGTGTTGCAGCATGGCCTGGATTTCTGCCTGTCGCCCCACGGCCTGCTGCGTGAAGCCGCCAGCGCCGTGCGTCCAGGCGGCCATTTGCTGATTATCGGGATCAACCCCTGGAGCAGCTGGGGCCTGCGGCATGTATTCGCCCATGACGGGCTGCGCCAGGCACGCTGTATCTCGCCGTCACGGGTGGGTGACTGGCTGAACCTGCTGGGCTTCGCGCTGGAGAAACGCCGCTTCGGGTGCTATCGTCCGCCGCTGGCGTCGACCAAGTGGCAGGGCCGCCTGGCCGGCTGGGAACGTCGGGCGGGTGCCTGGCAATTGTCGGGTGGCGGCTTCTATTTAGTGGTGGCGCGCAAGATCGTGGTGGGGCTGCGCCCGGTACGCCAGGTGCTACGTCAGCCCATGGGCAAGCTGGTGCCGATGCCGATGGCCAAGGTCAATCGCAAGCAAAGCGAACCGTAAAACTCTTTTTTGATTTCAGGCCGGGTCACTCGGCCTCGGGATACTGTCGGCCGATGGCCGGCGGCCCGTCTTGATGGATGCAACCGATGACCGATAGCGTAGAACTCTTCACCGATGGCGCCTGCAAGGGCAACCCCGGTCCCGGTGGCTGGGGCGCCTTGCTGGTGTGCAAGGGCGTGGAGAAGGAACTGTGGGGCGGCGAAGCCAACACCACCAATAACCGCATGGAGCTGATGGGCGCCATCCGTGGGCTGGAAGAACTCAAGCGTCGTTGCGACGTGCTGCTGGTGACCGACTCGCAATACGTGATGAAGGGCATCAACGAATGGATGGTCAACTGGAAGAAGCGTGGCTGGAAGACCGCCGCCAAGGAGCCGGTGAAAAATGCCGACCTCTGGCAATTGCTGGATGAGCAATGCAATCGCCATAACATTACCTGGAAATGGGTGCGTGGGCACATCGGCCATCATGGCAACGAACGCGCCGACCAACTGGCCAACCGTGGTGTCGATGAAGTGCGCGGCTACAAGCAGAGTTGAGGCTGGCTGACGTGTTAACATCGCCCACGTTGACTCACACCACACTGCATACCACACCGTTGAGAGCTGAACCCTGATGGCCATCCGATCTGTTGTACTCGATACCGAAACCACCGGCATGCCGGTGACCGACGGCCACCGGATCATTGAAATCGGCTGTGTCGAACTCATGGGTCGTCGCCTCACCGGTCGCCACTTCCATGTGTACCTGCAACCGGACCGGGAAAGTGACGAAGGCGCGATTGGCGTCCACGGCATCACCGATGAATTCCTCAAGGGCAAGCCGCGTTTCGCCGAAGTGGCCGATGAATTCTTCGAGTTCATCAACGGCGCACAGCTGATCATCCATAACGCGGCGTTCGACATCGGCTTCATCAATAACGAATTTGCCCTGATGGGGCAGACGGACCGTGCGGATATTTCCCGGCATTGCACGATCCTCGACACCTTGATGATGGCCCGTGAGCGTCATCCTGGGCAGCGCAACAGCCTCGATGCCTTGTGCAAACGCTATGGCGTCGACAACTCCGGCCGTGAACTGCACGGCGCCTTGCTCGACTCCGAGATTCTCGCCGACGTTTACCTGACCATGACCGGCGGGCAGACCAGCCTGTCCCTGGCCGGCAACGCCTCCGATGGTGCCGGTTCGGCGGAAGGCTCGGGCAACCGCCCTTCGGAAATCCGCCGTCTGCCGGCCGATCGCAAGCCAACCCCAATCATCCGCGCCAGCGAGCAGGACCTGGCCGAGCACGCGGCGCGGCTGGAAGCGATTGCAAAGTCGGCGGGTGCGCCGGCGTTGTGGACCCAGCTGATGTAGGCGCGGGCTTGCTCGCTCCCGCACAGGACGTTCGCAAGATCGTCCCCGAGCTTCTACCCTTGAGTGCATAGCCCTCAGGACTACAAGCCCTCATGTATAAAGACCTGAAGTTTCCCGTCCTTATCGTGCACCGAGACATCAAGGCCGACACCGTTGCCGGTGACCGGGTTCGAGGCATCGCCAGAGAGTTGGAACAAGAGGGGTTCAGTATCTTTTCCGCGGTGGACTACGCCGAAGGCCGGCTGGTGGCGTCTACCCATCACGGCCTGGCATGCATGCTGATTGCTGCCGAAGGCGCCGGGGAAAATACCCACTTGCTGCAAAACATGGTCGAGCTGATCCGCCTGGCGCGGGTGAGAGCGCCCAACCTGCCGATCTTTGCCCTGGGCGAGCAAGTCACCCTGGAAAATGCACCGGCCGATGCGATGAGTGAGCTCAATCAACTGCGCGGCATCCTTTACCTGTTTGAAGACACCGTGCCGTTTCTGGCCCGTCAGGTCGCGCGCGCGGCGCGTACTTACCTTGATGGCCTGTTGCCGCCGTTCTTCAAAGCCCTGGTGCAGCACACCGCCGACTCCAATTACTCCTGGCACACGCCAGGCCATGGCGGCGGCGTGGCCTATCGCAAGAGCCCGGTAGGGCAGGCGTTCCATCAGTTCTTTGGGGAAAACACCCTGCGTTCGGACCTTTCTGTCTCGGTGCCGGAGCTGGGTTCGCTGCTGGATCACACCGGGCCCTTGGCCGAAGCCGAAGCCCGCGCCGCGCGCAATTTTGGCGCCGATCACACGTTCTTCGTGATTAACGGCACGTCGACCGCCAACAAGATCGTCTGGCATTCGATGGTCGGTCGCGATGACCTGGTGCTGGTGGATCGCAACTGCCACAAGTCGGTGTTGCATTCGATCATCATGACCGGTGCCATCCCCCTATACCTGTGCCCGGAGCGCAACGAACTTGGCATCATCGGCCCGATCCCCCTCAGCGAATTCAGCCCCGCGTCGATCCGCGCCAAGATCGACGCCAGCCCGCTGACCCGTGGCCGCCCAGCGAAAGTGAAGCTGGCTGTGGTCACCAACTCCACCTACGACGGCCTGTGCTACAACGCCGAGCTGATCAAGCAGCAATTGGGCGGGAGTGTCGAGGTGCTGCACTTTGACGAAGCCTGGTACGCCTACGCGGCGTTTCACGAGTTTTTCGCCGGGCGCTACGGCATGGGCACTTCGCGAACCCCCGACAGCCCGCTGGTGTTTACCACTCACTCCACGCACAAATTGCTGGCTGCGTTCAGCCAGGCCTCGATGATTCATGTGCAGGACGGCGGCGCACGGCAGTTGGACCGCGACCGTTTCAATGAAGCGTTCATGATGCATATCTCCACTTCGCCGCAGTACAGCATCATCGCCTCGCTGGACGTGGCGTCAGCGATGATGGAGGGGCCCGCAGGGCGCTCGCTGTTGCAGGAAATGTTTGACGAGGCCCTGAGCTTCCGACGTGCCCTGGCCAACCTGCGCCAGCATATTGCAGCCGAGGACTGGTGGTTTTCCATCTGGCAGCCGCCCTCGGTAGCGGGTATCGATCGCGTCGCCACGGCGGATTGGCTGTTGCAGCCTGAGGATGATTGGCACGGTTTTGGTGACGTGGCTGAAGATTACGTATTGCTGGACCCGATCAAAGTGACATTGGTCATGCCCGGCCTCAACGCCGGTGGCGCGTTGAGCGACTGCGGGATCCCGGCAGCGGTGGTCAGCAAGTTTCTCTGGGAGCGTGGGCTGGTGGTGGAGAAGACCGGTTTGTATTCGTTCCTGGTCCTGTTTTCCATGGGCATCACCAAAGGCAAATGGAGTACCTTGCTTACCGAATTGTTGGAGTTCAAGCGCAGCTACGACGCCAACATCAGCCTGGCCAGTTGCCTGCCCTCGGTGTTTGCCCAAGGCCCCGCCCGTTATCAAGGCCTGGGTTTGCGCGACCTGTGCGATCAATTGCACGCCTGTTACCGTAGCAATGCCACTGCCAGGCACCTCAAGAGGATGTACACGGTGTTGCCGGAAATCGCGATGAAACCGGCCGACGCCTACGACCAGTTGGTGAAGGGGGAAGTGGAGGCGGTTTCCATTGATGCCTTGCCAGGGCGCATCGCAGCCGTGATGCTGGTGCCTTATCCGCCGGGTATTCCATTGATTATGCCGGGCGAGCGTTTTACCGAATCGACGCGATCGATCATCGACTACCTGGCGTTTGCCCGGACATTTGATAGCAGTTTCCCTGGGTTTGTCGCGGATGTTCATGGATTGCAACACGAAGATGACGGCAACGGCCGTTGTTACACCGTCGATTGCATCAAGGGTTAAGGATGTTTATGCAAGCTGTAATGAACCCGAAGTATCCAGGGCTCAGTGTGCGGGTCGCCGACGAAGGCTTCGATGCCTACGTATGGGGCAATGATTTCAGTTTTGAGGTCAGCGCCTATGGTGTGCCCGAGATGGGCAAGCGGGTCGATCAATGGGCCGTGGAGCGTATCTTGCCGTACCGCAAGTGCTATGGCATCGACCCGGAAGAGTTCGCCAGCTTTCGCGATGCGCCGGACAGCGCGATCTTCATGGCCTTCCTGGATGACCGTGCGGTGGGGCATATCGTGGTCAGTACCAATTGGAATGGCTTTGCCCATGTCGACGAGTTGGCGGTGGCCTTGCCCGCCCGCCGTCATGGGGTGGCCAAGGCCCTGCTGGACGTGGCGCAGTTCTGGAGCCGCAAGAAAAACCTGCCGGGCATGATGCTCGAAACCCAGAACAACAACCTCGGTGCCTGCCGGCTGTACGAGCGCTGTGGGTACGTGATGGGCGGAATCGACCACCTGCGTTATCGCGGCATCGACCCACAAACCCGGGAGGTGGCGATTTTCTGGTACCGGTTGTTCAAGCAGTAGGCGCGAACGTGCTCGCGAAAAACACACCGGCGTCGCGTTAAGCCTGACTGCCTGCGCCAGCGTTGCAGGTCTTCGCGCGCAAGCTCGCGCCTACAGGGGTTTTGCCTCGCCAGAGAGAAGGCCTTCGGCTTTCTGCGTGACAATCTCCAGCAATGCATTCAACGCCGGTGAGGTTGCGCCATCCCTGAGTGTCAGTGCGTACAGGTTGACCAGGATCGGCGGCGACACCGGGCAGGTATCGAGCCCGGCCTCCCGCGCACCGAATGCGGTGAACGGATCGACAATCGCCAGGCCTTCACCGGCCTCCACCATGCTGCGCATCATCTGGTAGGTCTGTACCCGCGTCTGCACCACCGGCAGCGGGCGCAAGGCTTGCAGCTTGGCGTCCAGCAGGCGGCTCAGCGGGTCCTGGCCTTCCAGCCCGATCATCGACTGCCCGGCCAGGTCCTGTAGCGCAATGTACTTCTGCTTGGGTTTCAGCCAGCCATGGGGTGCGAGCAGTTGCAGCTTGCCCTGGGCCAATACGGTGCTTTGGATTTGTGGGTGTTCCGGGTCATGCAGGCTCAGGCCAACATCGGCTTCGTGCAGCAACAGGCTCCTGACGATTTCCCGGGTCGGCTGGCTCGACAGGTTGCACGGCGTGTCCTGGAAGCGGCGGCGCAGCACCGCGATGCTTTGCGGCAACAGTTGGTTGGCCAGCGGCGGAGTGCACAGGGCGCGCAGTGTGGGGGCGTGATGGTGCTTCAGGCGGCTGGCCAGGCGTTGTATGGGCTCCAGCGCTTCATAGAGGTGGGCGATTTCGGCCTGCAGTTCCAGGGTTTCCCGGGTTGCCTGCAGGCGCCCGCGTACACTGGCAAACAGCATGAAACCCATTTGCTGCTCGGCATCCTTGAGCGTGGCGTCCACATCGCCCACGGGGAGTTGCAACCATTCGGCGGCCGTGCCGAGGTGTCCGGTCTGCAAGATAGCCTGAATCACTTCGATATGACGTAAACGCATGGCCGGAGTCTAGGGTCAGCCGTGCAGGGATTCAATGGCCTGTCAAAAAACAGCGTGAACGTTGATTCGCGTCGACTAACGTTGGCCTTGCGCAACTGCAACAAGCAGGTCATATAACGAGCGTATCAACCGAGAGACAAGGGGGGGCTCACGATGCCTGTAGCAATCGCAGTCGGCAATTTGCGCACCCATCGCGGCTTTACGCGGTGGGCGGTGCTGGTAGTACTGGTCATCATCGGCTTGCTGGCCCTGGCGTTGGGGCCGCGGCTGTTTGGGGAGGTGACCCTGATGGAAATTGCCACGGCCAAGGCCCAGGTCGCCGAGTTGGGCAAGGCTGTCGAACAGTTTCATAACGACACGGGGCGCTACCCGACAGATAAGGAGGGCCTGGAGGTGCTTGTCCAGCAGCCTGCAGGCGAGGTGAAGTGGAAGGGCCCTTACATCGACGAGGATCTGCTGAACGATCCCTGGGGGGTTGCCTATCAGTACCACTTTCCGCCGACCCAGCCCCAGGTCTCGTTCGATCTGTTCTCATTCGGCAAGGACCGGACATTGGGCGGTGTCGGGGATAACAAGGATATTACCTACGGAGACAACTGATTCATCTGGCATTACCCATCGACCTGATTAGAATGGCTCGTCTGATCACTAACGACCAATGCCGGTTACCCGGTACTTACAACAAAAACAGGTCTGGTCTCAAATGCCGATGCCCACGAAACTCCTCGGGGTAACGGCCAGGCAACTGCTGGTCCTGGTGACCGTGGGGTGCGTGGCCGCTTATCTTTTCAGTAATCACGATGACGCCACGCCCGAAAGCCTTGCACGGGTTGCCTTTATCCGTTCACAGGAACAGGTGAGCGAACAAGTCGGGGCGATATTGGGCGTCACGCTGGTGCGGCAGGTGGTGGCGTATCCCGCGTACGGCTCGCCGGGCTACCAGCGCTTGATGTATGCCGTTGAGGGCGAGAAAGGGCAACTGATGGTGACGCTCAAGCAGATCGAGGGGGATCAGGGGATTGAAGTGACGGAGATTCGCCGTCCGTGATCGCCCGGCCCAGTCAATGCCGTCAATGGCCAGGACTGAGCAGGTACGCTCGGGTGATCAATCTTATGAGGCGAGGGTGGTTTGCGATTCGCGGACGATAATGGTCCCCGACTGGATCAGTTTGAATTCATCGCCTTCCAGTTTCTCTACACGGTCGCCAATGGCCAGCTTGTAGGTGGTGGTGGGTGCCGAGCCAGCCAGGTCGCCTTGCGCCGGGTTGGATTCCTGGAACTCATGCACCGAATACACACGTCCTTCTGCGTCTCTGGCATGAAACTGTCCGACTAATACTGCTGCCATCTGTTTAGAACCTCTGGAGATAAACACTCGATTTTCGGTTCTGTAGACCGTCGTAGAGCGGGGTAGTTTACCTATTGAAAAAAAATACTATTCGCTGATGTTTTCAGATGCGTCCTACGTAAGCAGCTACGAGGCAAACGCCTGGGGATTATCAAAACCCTCTGGTGAACCCGCCGCGAAGACTCTATAACTACAAGCTCCTTTAGTCAGACGTCGGGAAAACCTCAATGAGCAAGGTCTACACGATTGCCGTCCTGGTTGGCAGCTTGAGAAAAGAGTCGATCAACCGCAAGGTCGCCTTGGCCTTGGCCGAACTGGCCCCAGCCAACCTCACATTGAATATTGTCGAAATTGGCGATTTGCCGCTCTACAACGAGGACATCGACGGGGCATCACCGCCCGCAGCCTACAGTACTTTCCGTCAACAGGTACGTTCATCCGACGCGGTGCTGTTCGTAACCCCGGAATACAACCGTTCCGTGCCCGCCCCGTTGAAGAATGCGATTGACGTGGGTTCGCGCCCTTACGGGCAAAGTGCCTGGAGCGGCAAACCGGGGGCGATCATCAGCGTCTCGCCAGGGGCAATTGGCGGGTTTGGCGCCAACCACCATCTGCGCCAGTCCCTGGTGTTTCTCGATGTGCCGTGCATGCAGCAGCCGGAAGCCTATCTGGGTGGGGCTGGCAATGTGTTCGATGACGCTGGCGCGGTATCGGAAAAGACCAAGCCGTTCCTGCAGGCGTTTATCGATGCCTACGGCAAATGGGTAGAAAAACAGAGCGCATGAATCGGCACTGATTATCCAATGTGGGAGGGGGCTTGCCCCCTCTCACAGTACTGGATCAGCGCAACCAGTTGGTCCGCGCCAACTCGATCACCTCATCCCCCCGTCCACTCATGACCGCCTTGAGCATGTACAGGCTGAAGCCCTTGGCCTGTTCCAGCTTGATGCTCGGCGGCATCACCAGCTCTTGCGTGGCGGTGACCACGTCCACCAGCACCGGGCCATCATGGGCCAGGGCGCGGCGCAGGGCCGGTTCCAGGTCTTCGGATTGCTCCACACGAATCCCCAGGATGCCCATGGCATTGGACATGGCCGCGAAGTCCGGGTTTTTCAGCTCGGTACCGGCATCCAGATAGCCGGCCGCTTTCATTTCCATGGCGACAAAACCCAGCGACGAGTTATCGAACACGATGACTTTCACCGGCAATTTCAGTTGCGCCAATGAAATGAAATCGCCCATCAGCATGGCAAAACCCCCGTCGCCCGACATCGAGATCACTTGCCGGCCGGGGAAGGCGGCCTGGGCACCGATGGCCTGGGGCATGGCGTTGGCCATCGAGCCGTGGTTGAACGAGCCGATCAGGCGGCGCTTGCCGTTCATTTTCAGGTAGCGCGCTGCCCACACGGTCGGAGAACCGACATCGGCGGTGAAGATCGCATCGTCGTCGGCCAGCTCGCTGAGCAAGCGCGCGACGTATTGCGGGTGAATCGGCCGGCCGGCCTTGGACGGTTGCGCCAGGTCATCCAGGCCCTGGCGAGCTTTCTCGTAGTGCTTCAAGGAGGTCTCGAGGAAGCTGCGATCGGTCTTGCGGGTCAGGCGCGGCAGGAGCGCGCCGATGGTCTCGCTCACATCCGCCGCGATGCCCAGGTCCAGGGTGGCGCGACGCCCCAGCGCCTGCGGGTTGCGGTCGATCTGGATGATTTTCGCGTCAGTGGGGTAGAACTGGCGGTACGGAAAGTCAGTGCCGAGCATGATCAGCGTGTCGCAGTCGAGCATGGCGTGGTAGCCGGAGCTGAAACCGATCAGGCCGGTCATGCCCACGTCGAATGGGTTGTCCCATTCCACATGTTCCTTGCCGCGCAGGGCGTGTACGACCGGTGCGCCCAGGGCGTCGGCGAGCGCCACCACTTGGTCATGGGCGCCGGCACAACCGCTGCCGCACAGCAGAGTGACTTTCTGGCTGCTGGCGAGGATTTCGCCGAGGCGCTGCAGGTCTTGTTCCGCTGGCAAGGTGCGGGGTGCATGCAGGGCCGGCCAGGGCTTGAGCGTGTTCTCGACCTCCAGCAATGACACATCCCCCGGAATCACCACCACGGCCACGCCGCGATTGAGGATCGCCGAGCGCATGGCACGGTGCAGCACGTGCGGCATTTGCTCAGGGTTGGTCACCAGCTCGATAAAGTGGCTGCACTCCTTGAACAGCTCCTGGGGGTGGGTTTCCTGGAAGTAGTTCAGGCCAATCTCGGAAGACGGGATCTGGGCCGCGATCGCCAGCACCGGTACATGGTTGCGATGACAGTCGAACAGGCCATTGATCAAATGCAGGTTGCCCGGCCCGCAACTGCCAGCGCACACCGTCAATTCACCGGTGGCCGCCGCTTCGGCACCGGCGGCGAATGCGGCGACTTCCTCGTGGCGAACGTGCATCCACTCGATGCTGTCCATGGTGCGCAACGCATCGGTGAGGCCGTTGAGGCTGTCGCCGGTCAGGCCCCAGATGCGCTTGATGCCCGCCTGCTCAAGGGTGGTCGCCAGTTGTTGGGCCAGGTTGATTTTCGCCATGAAGAACTCCAATCGTCAGTGAGGGTAAAAGCTGCTGATCAGTAGAGGACAGTTCGATCACGGCGAATGCTCCGCCTTTAATGTGAAGATTGCGTCATGGTCGCGCGGTATTGCCGGGTGCGCCGCGCGATAAACCACTGGTCGCGCAGCAGCGCCAGCCAGGGGGCGACATTGGCATCGGGCAGGCGGCCACGGCTCAGGCGGCGCATCTGGTCACGCACCACGGCCAGGGTGGCGAGGGCGGCCAAGGGTTTGCGCTGCCAACTGACGGGTTTGAGTTGCGGGTTGAGGTCGCGCCCCTCGTGCCAGTGTTTGATCAGTTGCGGTTCCAGGGTCAGGGCGGTAGCGATGCCGGCCATGGCGATACCGCTGTCCAGCACCTGTTGCACGATGGGCAGGCGGCGAATGCCGCCGGTGACCATCAGCGGCATCTTGGCGATGGTCGCCAGCTCTTTGGCAAACTCCAGGAAGTAGGCTTCACGGGCCAGGGTGCGACCGTCCCGCGCTTCGCCTTGCATGGCTGGCGCTTCGTAGCTGCCTCCGGACAACTCCAGCAGGTCGATGGGCAGGGGGTTGAGCATTTCCACCACTGCGCGAGCATCGGCCTCTGCGAATCCGCCGCACTGGAAATCCGCCGAGTTGAGCTTTAGCCCGACGCAAAAGGACGGGCTGACGCTGGCACGAACCGCGTGGATCACCTCCAGCAGCAGGCGCGCGCGGTTCTCCAGCGAGCCACCCCAGCGGTCAGTGCGCTGGTTGCTCAACGGCGAGAGAAACTGACTGAGCAGGTAGCCGTGCGCGCCGTGGATCTGCACCCCGGTGAACCCGGCTTTCTCGGCCAGGCGTGCGCTGGTGGCGAAGCGTTTGATCACGTCCTGAATGTCGTCCTCGGTCATCGCCTTGGGCTTGGCAAACATCTTCGAAAAGCTGCCCAGGTCCAGTGCAATCGCGGAGGGCGCCAGGGCTTGCTGGCCGAGGTTGGCCATGGTTTGGCGGCCCGGATGACTGAGCTGTACCCAAAAGTGCACGCCCTTGTCGCGGGCCACGTCGGCCCATTCACGAAAGCTGTCCAGGTGTTGTTCGTCTTCGAGGGCAACGCCGCCGGGGCCGGTCATGGCGCGGCGGTCGATCATCACATTGCCGGTCAGCAGCAGGCCGGGCTCACCGTCGGCCCAGGCTGTGTACAGCTGCTTGAGTTCACGGGAAGGTGCTTGATCGGCGTCCGCCATATTCTCTTCCATCGCCGCCTTGGCGATGCGGTTGGCGAGGACCTGGCCATTGGGCAGTTGCAAGGGCTCAAAGGGTGACATGAGTTGACTCCGGAGTGGGGGAGGCCTCAGGCTAAGCTTAAAGTTAACTTTAATGTCAAGCGGGTGTTTTGATGAATATTGGTGAGCTGGCAAAGCAGAGTGGGTTGGCGGCGTCGCGTATCCGCTTTTACGAGTCCGAAGGTCTGATCAGCCAAGTGGGGCGCCAGGCCAATGGTTATCGACGCTATGCGCCCGATGCCTTGCAAACGCTGCAACTGATCCAGAGTGCACAACAGGCCGGGTTTACCCTGCAGGAACTCAAGGCATTGATGCCTGCGCCGGGGGAGCACAAGCGTGAGGAGTTAATAGAGGCGCTGGAGCGCAAGGTGACGCAGATCGAGGTGATGCAGGCGCAGTTGGCTCATAGCAAGGCGCAGTTGCTGGGCGTGATTGAGGGGGTACGGGCGCAGCCTGAAGGCGTGCCGTGCTCCATGGGACAGAAGCAGGTGCTGGCGTCGATCAAGATCGGTGCCTGAAAAAACTCCGACTTGCACCGCCAGGCAGACCCAAATGTGGAACATCCCACTACCCCGTGGCGAGCGGGCTTGCCCCGCGTTGGGCTGCGAAGCAGCCCCAAAACACAGCCCCGGAGCTGACTGAAACACTGCAGCGCTCTTATTGGGGCTGCTGCGCAGCCCAACGCGGGGCAAGCCCGCTCGCCACAAGGATGCGAGAGTTAGCGCAACCCCCCACATTTTTACCGCGTTTCGTCAGGCGCTCAGCGAACGCTGCTTTCGAAGCGGTTCACGCCAGACAGTTCCAGCACCAATTCATCACCCACATTCAGCGGGCCTACGCCGGCCGGGGTGCCGGTGAGGATTACATCGCCAGCTTGCAGTGAGAAACAGCCGGCCATGTGCTGGATCATCGGGACGATCGGGTTGAGCATCTGCGCGCTATTGCCGTCCTGGCGCACTTCGCCGTTGATGGTCAGGCGAATGCCGATATCGGCCAGGTCCGGGAACGTACTGCCGACCACGAACGGGGCAATCACCGCCGCGCCGTCGAAGGACTTGGCGATTTCCCACGGCAAGCCCTTGGCTTTGAGCTCAGCCTGCTTGTCCCGCAGGGTCAGGTCCAGGGCCGGGGCGAAGCCGGAGATGGCGTCCAGCACTTCTTCACGGCTGGGCTTGGTCGACAGGGGCTTGCCGATCAGCACGGCGATTTCCGCTTCGTAGTGCACCGAACCGCGTTCGGTCGGAATGCTGAAACCACCTTCCAGCGGCACCACGCAACTGCCCGGCTTGATGAACAACAACGGCTCGGTCGGTACCGGGTTGTCCAGTTCCTTGGCATGTTCGGCGTAGTTACGCCCAATACACACCACTTTACCCACAGGAAAGTGGATGTTGGTGCCGTCGACATACTTGTGCTGGTAGCTCATGAAACGACTCCTTCAGGGGCGGTTAAACAGCGAAGATCTTGCCAGGGTTCATGATCCCTTTCGGGTCGAACACGGCCTTCACGGCCTTCATGTATTCGATTTCAACCGGCGAGCGGCTGTAGGTCAGGTAATCGCGCTTGGTCATGCCCACGCCGTGCTCGGCGGAGATCGAGCCGTTGTACTTCTGAACGGTTTCGAATACCCATTTATTCACGGTGGCGCACTTGGCGAAGAACTCGTCCTTGCTCAGGTTTTCCGGCTTGAGGATGTTCAAGTGCAGGTTGCCGTCGCCGATATGGCCGAACCAGACGATTTCGAAGTCCGGGTAGTGTTCGCCGACGATCGCGTCAATTTCCTTCAAGAACGCCGGCACTTTGGAGACAGTCACCGAGATATCGTTCTTGTAGGGCGTCCAGTGGGAAATGGTCTCCGAGATGTACTCGCGCAGCTTCCACAGGTTGTGCAGCTGGGTTTCGCTCTGGCTCATCACGCCGTCCAGCACCCAACCCTGCTCCACGCAGTGCTCGAAGGTTTCCAGGGCATGGTTGGCAACTTCTTCGGTGGTGGCTTCAAATTCCAGCAGCGCATAGAACGGGCATTCGGTTTCGAACGGTGCAGGCACATCACCACGACCGAGGACTTTGGCCAGGGCCTTGTCGGAAAAAAACTCGAACGCGGTCAGGTCTAGCTTGCCCTGGAAGGCATGCAGCACCGGCATGATCGAATCGAAGTCAGTGGTACCGAGCACCATGGCGGTGAGGTTTTTCGGCGCCCGATCCAGGCGCATGGTGGCTTCGACCACAAAGCCCAGGGTGCCTTCAGCACCGATGAACAGCTGGCGCATGTCGTAGCCGGTGGCGTTCTTGATCAGGTCGCGGTTCAGCTCCAGCACATCGCCCTTGCCGGTGACGACTTTCATGCCGGCCACCCAGTTACGGGTCATGCCGTAGCGAATCACCTTGATCCCGCCGGCATTGGTGCCGATATTGCCGCCAATCTGGCTCGAACCGGACGACGCGAAATCCACCGGGTAGTACAAGCCGTTTTCTTCGGCGACGTTCTGCAATTGCTTGGTGACCACCCCCGGCTGGCACTTGGCGGTGCGGTCGGTGAGGTTCACCTCGAGGATCTGGTTCATATAGTCGAACGAGACGACCACTTCGCCATTGGCCGCGACCGCCGCGGCCGACAGGCCGGTACGGCCACCGGACGGCACCAGCGCCACTGTGTGCTCATTGGCCCAGCGGACAATGGCCTGCACCTGCTCGATGGTCTTGGGGAAGACGATGGCGGTGGGGGCGGGAGCGAAGTGCTTGGTCCAATCCTTGCCGTAAGCCTCCAGGGAGTCTGCATCGGTCAGCACTTTGCCGGGCTCAACCAGGGTCTTTAGCTCATCAATCAGGGCAGGATGGGTCATCGACAGAACTCTCGAACAATTCATGGTCATCCTGAGAACGCTTCACGTCGCAGGAATAGGTGTTTAGCGGGGCGCGTATGCTAGCATACCGCCCCCGCAGGACAGAGCCCAAAGGCGTTTCTGCGGTGACGGCTTTCCTGCCGTCCGGGTCAGCTTAAGCGATCCGATTCCCTGCCATTTTTCTCCGGGATACAGGTTTACGCAGATGAGCAAGACTTCTCTCGATAAGAGCAAGATCAAGTTCCTTCTTCTGGAAGGCGTCCACCCATCGGCCGTCGAAGTACTGAAGGCCGCCGGGTACTCCAGCATTGAGTACATCACCAGTTCTCTGCCGGAAGCCCAGCTCAAGGAAAAGATCGCCGACGCGCACTTTATCGGCATTCGCTCCCGCACCCAGTTGACCGAAGAGATCTTCGATCACGCCAAGAAACTCGTGGCGGTCGGCTGTTTCTGCATCGGCACCAACCAGGTCGACCTCAACGCAGCGCGCGAGCGCGGCATCGCGGTGTTCAACGCACCGTACTCCAACACCCGCTCCGTTGCGGAACTGGTGCTGGCCGAGGCGATCCTGCTGTTGCGCGGTATTCCTGAGAAGAACGCCTCCTGCCACCGTGGCGGCTGGATCAAGAGCGCAGCCAACTCCTTCGAAATCCGCGGCAAGAAGCTGGGTATCGTCGGTTACGGCTCGATCGGTACTCAGCTGTCGGTCCTGGCTGAAGGCCTCGGCATGCAGGTGTTCTTCTACGACACCCTGACCAAGCTGCCATTGGGCAACGCCACGCAAGTGTCGAGCCTGACCGAGCTGCTGGGCATGTCCGATATCGTCACCCTGCACGTGCCGGAAACCGCTGAGACCCAGTGGATGATCGGCGAGAAGGAAATCCGCGCCATCAAGAAAGGCGGGATCCTGATCAACGCTGCACGCGGCACCGTGGTCGAGCTGGACGCCCTGGCCGAGGCGATCAAGGACAAGCACCTGATCGGCGCCGCCATCGACGTGTTCCCGGTGGAGCCGCGCTCCAACGACGACATCTTCGAAAGCCCGCTGCGTGGCCTGGACAACGTGATCCTGACCCCGCACATCGGCGGTTCCACCGCTGAAGCCCAGGCCAACATTGGCCTGGAAGTGTCGGAGAAACTGGTCAAGTACAGCGACAACGGTACGTCGGTCTCGTCCGTCAACTTCCCGGAAGTGGCCCTGCCGGCTCACCCTGGCAAGCACCGTCTGCTGCACATCCACCAGAACATCCCGGGTGTGATGATGGAGATCAACAAGGTCTTCGCGGAAAACGGCATCAACATCTCCGGTCAGTTCCTGCAGACCAACGAGAAGGTTGGCTACGTGGTGATCGACGTCGACGCCGAGTACTCGGACCTGGCGCAAGAGAAGCTGCAGCACATCAACGGCACCATCCGTAGCCGCGTGCTGTTCTAAGGCTTCAACCGCACCACTAAAAAGGGAGCCCCTCGGGGCTCCCTTTTTTGCATCTGAACAAATCTTACTTGACGTTAACCGTGATTACTTTCGAGGCTACAGTGGGCTCGAACTGGTGGTGCACGTTATCGCCTGCCACCAGTTGCAAGGTGTGCTTGCCTGGGGCCAGTGTCAGTTCGGTTTCGGTTTGCGCCTTGCCGAAATGGATCGAGGTGGCGCTGGACGGGATAGCCTCGTCTGCTTTAAGCGCCGTCACGTCCTGGTCGACCAGCAGGTGATGGTGACCGGCACCGGGCACCTGCTTGTCGATCGGTTCCAGGTCCAGCCCCTTCACGCCAAACTTGACGGTGAAGGTCTTGTCGACGGTCGCGCCATCCTTGGGCGAGACGATAAACACCTCAGCGCCCTTGGGGGCGGGTGTACGGGGAACATCAGCAGCATTCGCCAACATCGAAGCACCCAGCATCAGGGAGGCCAGCGTGGCACGGGACAAAAGGGCTTTCATTCGCTTCTCCAGTTTTTCTGTGAAATCTGTAGGGTTATGACAACTTCGCGACAAATTGCTGTCCAAGGCACTCAACACCATAGCAAAGCGATGCTGAACGGCGCCTCGCACATAAAAATTCTCTAGGAGTGACCATGCGCTTTTCGCCTGGCCTGTTACTGCTGCTTCCCCTTCTGAGCCCCCTGGCTCACGCCGAACTGGTCGATGATGTGTTCGATCGTGGCGAACTGCGCATCGCCCTTGAAGCCAATACGCCACCGTTCAACTTCAAGGACGGCGACAAACTCACCGGTTTTGAAGTGGAACTGGGTGAACTGCTGGCAAAGGAAATGGACGTACGCTCCTCGTTCATCACCACCGATGACGCCGACTTGCTGCCAGGGGTGGCAACCGGCAAGTACGACGTGGCCATTAACCATATCGCTAAGACTGCCGACCTTGAGGATCAGTTCGATTTCAGTGAGGTTTATCGCGAGAAGCCCGATTTGGTGATCCCGTTCCAAAAGGGTAACCCCGCGTTCAAGACGAGCCTGGACGGCGCGCTGAAACGGGTGAAGGAGGATGGCCGGTTAAAGGCGCTGTCGCAGAAGTGGTTTGACGCAGAAGCACCGACTACAGCTGCGCCAGTGCCCGCGCAGCCTCAGGCAACTCCAGCTCACTGAACACCTGCACGCCGTGGCGTTTGAGCAGCGCCGCGGTTACGCCCTCGCCCTTCACTTTCACGCCGGTAAAGGTGCCGTCATAAGTGAGCAGGTTGCCACACGACGGGCTGTTGGCCTTGAGCACGGCGATGCGAATAGCGTGGCGTTGCACCAGCGCCAAGGCCTGGCAGGCGCCGTCGAGAAAGGCGGCGCTGAAATCTTCGCCCTCGGCCGTCAGCACCTGGGCGCGCCCCTCCCACACATCCACACCCTGCCCGCCTGGGATCTCGGCGGCAGGTCGTGGCGTTGGCAAACCACCCGACACTTCCGGGCAGATCGCAACCACACGCCCCTCGGCCTGCCATGCGGCCAACTGGTCAAACGGCCCGCTGGCCCCGCCGTCGTAACGCACCTTGTGCCCGAGCAGGCAGCGGCTGACCAGAATCTTTTGCATGCTCAAAACGGCTCATTGCCCCGCCGGCGAAACCAGCCCGTCAGGGACAGGCGCTCACGCGTAGCAGGCAAAACTTCGTGGGGTACCTCGCCCGACAGGAACACCACCAGGCAACCGCCGGTGGGCACCACGTCGTATTCGACGCCGTCCTTGAGGTACATGCGCAACTGGCCGCCATGCTCGGGCAGCCAGGCGTCGTTCAAGTAGATCACCGCCGACACCGTGCGCCGATCATCATCGCGAAACCGGTCCAGGTGCTTGAGGTAGAAGGCCCCTGGCGGGTACATCGCGAAGTGGCTTTCGAAATCCTCCAGGCCCAGGAACAGGTTGCGGTTCATCGCCAGGCGCAGGCTGTCCATCAGCGCCATATAGTCGCCACAGACCGCCGCGTCGCCCTCTTCCAGCCACTGGATATGGTCGCCGCGAATACCCTCACGAATTTCCTGGGCCGGCCCGCGCCCCACCGCCGCCGGCGACAGCTCACCTTCGGCCGCACGTTTACGGCACTCAGCCGCCAGTTCCAGGGTCAGAGCCTGGGACAGGAAGGCGTTCTGCTGCGACCAGCCTTTCTCGGCCAGGTCGTCGACGATGCGTTGCAGCAGCGGGTGATCAAAGGGTATTTGCATGGCGCGCATAGTATCCATACGCCTATGAATCCGACA
The DNA here is from genome assembly GCF_057808775.1 of Pseudomonas sp. FG86. Taxonomy (NCBI): domain Bacteria; kingdom Pseudomonadati; phylum Pseudomonadota; class Gammaproteobacteria; order Pseudomonadales; family Pseudomonadaceae; genus Pseudomonas; species Pseudomonas sp. FG86. The sequence continues at coordinate 27,881 of NZ_JBMDIS010000027.1, forward strand.
GAGCCGCCGAGCGTCTGAATGCACTTTAGTCAGGTGACTGATAGGACTTCTCGACAAATCCTACGCCCGACACGGACAATAGTGGCCGACTGACAGGAGTCCATATGCGTCGTTTGTTTTTTTCCTTGCTGATGTTCTGCGTTTTGCCCGCCTGGGCAGACGGCCATGACCAGTTGTACAAGGTCGCCGGCTGGGCCGAACAACGTGCGCATTTCAATGATGCCCTCAGTGCCGCCCAGCAACGCTACCGCAACAGCCTGCCGCCGGCGGTGTACCAGGCGCTGGTGGACAACAGCAACAAACGCTTCGCCGCCCAGGCCATGGACCAGCGTGCCGAAGCGCAATTGCGCCAGCACCTGGCTGACCCCAAGCCGGCCCTGGCGTTCTTCCAATCGCCGCTGGGCCGCAAGATCGTCGCCGCCGAATTGCTCGCCACCCGCCGCGACCAGTTGGCTAAAAATGCCCAGGGCCTGCCGCATGTCGAAGCCGACGCCACCCGCAGCCTGATCATCGGCCACTTGGCCCAAGCCCTGCCCGCCCGTGAAGCCGGTGCGGAAGTCAGCCTGGCAATCGCCGGCGTGGCGGCCGACAGCTTGAGCCAGATGATTCCCGGCCTGTTGGGCGGCGACCAAGCCCAGGGCATGCTGGATGGGCAACGCGAGCGCTTGATGCAACAGATCGGCAATGACCTGAACAACACACTGCTGTACGTCTATCGAGATTTGTCTGACCCGGAGTTGGAAGAATTCGCGACGTTTGCGGAGTCGCCGGAGGGTAAGGCGTATTACCGGGCGGCGCTGGCAGCGGTTCGCGCAGGGCTGGCGGTCGGCCAAAGCACTTCAAGCCTGACGCAGTAGAAAATGTGGGAGGGGGCTTACCCCCGATGGCAGTGGGTCAGCTACAGATAAGCTGACTGATGCACCGCTATCGGGGGCAAGCCCCCTCCCACATTTGGATTGCGTTATTTCAAATGGTCTGTCAAATACCGGAAGTACTCTTCACGAATCTCCGGAATCTCATTGGCCAGGTGATGCCGGCCACGCGGCAGCATCAACACCTCGGGCTGGTCGAACTTGCCCCGCAGTACCTGCAAGTTGTGCTGCCAATCCACGGTCATGTCTTCCTCTCCCTGCACAATCACCGGCCGCCGTGGGCTGCGCGGTGCGGCTTCGATGCGTTTGATCCAGCGCGCCAACGCCCCCACCCAGGCGGTTGGCAGCTGGCGCGGCTGAAGCGGGTCGGCCTCCAGGAACGGCTTGAACTGCGGGTCGTTGGTGTTCTCGCTGAAACGCCGGGCGATGCCTTTGACGAACGGGCGCAACAGGTAATAGCTGACCTGCGACCACCCCCACGCACGCGGCCGTACCAGCGGAGACAGCAGGAAGGTCTTGCCTTGGGCCGGGCTGTCGGCACCGCGGCTGAGCAGGTGGTCGACCACCACCGCGCCTCCGGTGCTTTGCCCGAACAAGTGCCAGGGCTGCGGCAATTGCAGCGCTTGGGCTTGAGCGAACAGTGCCTGCACCACGTCCTGATACACCGCAAAATCATCGATGCTGGCACGCGCGCCGCTGGACAAGCCATGGCCTGGCAAATCGCAGGCGATCACCACAAAGCCCTGGTCCAGCGCCCAGTCCACCACGTGGCGATACAGCCCCATGTGGTCGTAGAAGCCGTGGAACATGAACATCGTCGCCACCGGTGCGGGCGGCCACCATACCTGGGCCACCACCTGGAACCCATCGACCTCGAAACGTCCAAGCCGGCTCACTGCCGGCACTTTGCGTGCGGCCAGGTCCAGGCCGTAGAAACGCTGGTAGACCCGCGCCTCGGCGCTGAGCGGCTGCGCATCCACCAGGGGTCGCAAGCTTTCGCGCAGATGATCGGGGTCAAAGGTGACGGGCATAGGAGGTTCCAGACTTGAGGCTTCACGCACTGCGCAGATGAATATCGAGCTGCGATATTCATCTGTCAGGGCAAGCATGGCAAGCTACGCGACCTTCGAGGATAGATCTGAATGCGACAGCCCTACCGCAGTGCCTTATTCGCCAGCCTGCTCCTGATCCTCTGCGCCGGCGTGCTATGGGCCGCCTATGATTGGTTCCAAGGCCGCTACCTGCGCGCCTTCAGCGAACATACAGCGGTCTTTTCCGGCGACGCCCTGCGCCTGCCCGCCGACCTTGCCGGCCCCGGCAACATCCGCCTGGTGCACTTCTGGGACCCGGCCTGCCCGTGCAACGTCGGCAACCAGCAACACCTGGCCGAGCTGATCGAGCACTACGCGCCCCAGGGCGTCGAATTCTACGCCCTGCAAAAAACCGGCAGCCACGGCCAATTGCCCGATAACCTGCGCCAGATGAAAATCCTCACCGCCCTGCCCGGTGCCGACCAGATACCCGCCGTCCCCGCCGTGGGGATCTGGGATCGCACGGGCAAGCTTGCGTATTTCGGGCCTTATAGCGAAGGGCTGACGTGCAATTCCAGCAACAGCTTTATCGAGCCGATCCTCAAGGCTCTTGAAGACGGACGCGCAGTGAATGCCACTCACACCCTGGCGGTGGGCTGCTATTGTTCGTGGCCAACAGGTTCGTAGCCCACTCCCCTCTCTTGCTAAGGAATGTTCATGAAACGCGTCTTGCAGGCTCTCGCGGTTCTGGTGGTGCTGATCGCTCTCGGCGCCGGCGGGTACGTCTACAGCAAACTGCCCACCCGCCAGGGCACGGTTGAGCTGGCGCACCTGCAAGGCTCGGTCACCGTGCGCTACGACGACCGTGGCGTGCCGCATATCCGCGCCGAGAACGAGACCGACCTGTACCGCGCCCTGGGCTATGTGCAGGCCCAGGACCGGCTGTTCCAGATGGAAATCATGCGGCGCCTGGCCCGTGGCGAGCTGGCCGAGGTGCTGGGGCCCAAGCTGCTGGAGACCGACAAGCTGTTTCGCAGCCTGCGCATTCGTGAGCGCGCCCTGAGCTATGTGGAGCATATGGACCGCGAGTCTGCGTCGTGGAAGGCCCTGCAAGCCTATTTGGACGGGATCAATGCGTATCAGGACAGCCACGCCAGCCCGATGGAGTTCGACGTGCTGGGCATTCCCAAGCGCCGGTTCACCGCCGAAGACACCATCAGCGTCGCCGGCTACCTGGCCTACAGCTTTGCCGCCGCGTTTCGTACAGAGCCCTTGCTGACCTATGTACGTGACCAGTTGGGCAGCGATTACCTGAAAGTGTTCGACCTCGACTGGCAACCCAAGGGCGCACTCAACCTGGCCGCCGGCGATTGGCAAACCCTTGGCGCCATCGCGTCCCTGAGCGAACAAGCCTTGGCCGACAACGGCTTGCCGCAGTTCGAAGGCAGCAACGCCTGGGCCATCAGTGGCAACCGCACCAAAAGCGGCAAGCCGTTGCTGGCCGGTGACCCGCATATCCGCTTCTCGGTGCCGTCGGTGTGGTACGAGGCGCAGTTGTCGGCGCCGGGCTTCGAACTGTACGGCTATCACAACGCGCTGGTACCGGTGGCGTTCCTGGGGCACAACCTGGACTTCGGCTGGAGCCTGACCATGTTCCAGAATGATGACCTCGACCTGATCGCCGAGAAGGTCAACCCGGACAATTCCAACCAGGTCTGGTACCACGACCAGTGGGTCGACATGACCAGCAGCGAGCAACAGATCGCGGTGAAAGGCCAGGCACCGGTCACGATCACCCTGCGCCAGTCGCCCCATGGCCCGATCATCAATGACGTGCTTGGCGACAATGCCGGCAAGACGCCGATTGCCATGTGGTGGGCGTTCCTCGACACCGAGAACCCGATCCTCGAAGGTTTCTACCAGCTCAACCGCGCCGACACCCTGGCCAAGGCGCGCGCGGCTGCATCCAAGGTTTCCGCGCCGGGGCTGAATATCGTGTGGGCCAATGCCAAGGGCGATATCGGCTGGTGGGCGGCGGCACAGTTGCCGATCCGCCCGGCCGGTGTCAACGCCGGGTTTATCCTCGACGGTAGCAGCGCCCAGGCCGACAAGCTGGGTTTCTACCCCTTCAGCGCCAACCCCCAGGAAGAAAACCCCGCGCGTGGCTATGTGGTGTCGGCCAACGCCCAGCCGGTATCGCCCACGGGCATGGAGATCCCCGGTTATTACAACCTGGCCGACCGGGGCCAACAGTTGAACGCGCAGTTGAGCGACAAGAGCGTGAAGTGGGATGTGAACAACAGCCAGGCCTTGCAACTGGGCACCACCACCGCCTACGGCCCGCGCCTGCTGGCGCCGCTGCTGCCGGTGCTGCGCGAGGTGGTCAAGGACCCGGCGCAATTGAAGCTGGTGGAACAGCTTGCCAGCTGGAAAGGCGACTACCCGCTGGACTCCACCAGCGCCACGCTGTTCAACCAGTTCCTGTTCAACCTGGCCGATGCCACCTTCCACCCGAAACTGGGCGACGGCATGTTCAAGACCCTGCTCGGCACCCGCGTGATCGACGCCGCCTTGCCACGCCTGGCCGCATCGGCGGATTCACCCTGGTGGGACGGCAAGCGCGCCGACCTCGTCAAACTGGCCTGGGACAACAGCCTGGCGCACCTCAAGACCACCTTCGGCGATGACCCGACTCAGTGGCAGTGGGGCAAGGCCCATACCCTGACCCACAGCCATCCACTGGGCTCGCAAAAGCCATTGGACTTGATCGTCAACGTCGGCCCCTTCCCGGCGCCCGGCACCCACGAAGTGCCGAACAACCAGTCGGCCGCCATCGGCCCGGCGCCATGGCCGGTGACCTACGGCCCATCGACCCGCCGCCTGATCGACTTCGCTGACCCGGCCCACGCCCTGACCATCAACCCGGTGGGGCAAAGCGGCGTGCCGTTCGACAAGCACTACAGCGATCAAGCGGAAACCTATATCGAAGGGGGTTACGAGCAGGCGCATTTCAGTGATGAGGAAGTCACGGCCAATACACGCGGTACGCTGAAGCTATTGCCCGCTCGATAACGGCCTGAAACGCGATCAAACCTGTGGGAGGTCCCGCTAAACCTCCGACTTAGCGCTGTCGCCCAGCAAACTGGCCCCCTGCGGCAAGCGGGCCCTTGTGGCGAGCGGGCTTGCCCCGCGTTGGGCTGCGCAGCAGCCCTAATAAGAGCGCTGCAGTGTGTCAGTCAGCTCCGGGGCTGTGTTTTGGGGCTGCTGCGCAGCCCAACGCGGGGCAAGCCCGCTCGCCACAAAAAATGCCGTCGTTTAATACAGCCCTTCCCACGGTGTGTTCCGTTTAGAGCGGCGCCGCAAAGTTGCGCCGGAACTGTTGCGGCGTCACGCCCAGGCGGCGATTGAACACGCTGCGCATGTGCTGCGCATCGCGAAAACCGCACTGATAGGCCACGGTCTTGAGCGGCGCGGGACTGCTTTCGAGCATCATCCGCGCCGCATCCACCCGCGCCCGCTCGACAAACTCCGCAGGCGTTATCCGCGCTTCACGGGTGAACACCCGAGAGAAATTACGCGCACTCATATTCGCGGCCTTGGCCAGGTCGGCGATGGTCAAGTCACCGGTCAGGTTCGCCAAGACGTACACCTGCACCAGCGCTACCGCCGAGGTGGTTTCGGCATGGGGCGTGAGGAACGGGCTGAACTGTGACTGCCCACCCGAGCGCTGGGTGAACACCACCAGGCGCTTGGCCACGCTCAGCGCCACCTCCGGGCCATGGTCCTGGGCCAACAGGTACAGCGAGAGGTCGATACCCGCCGTGACGCCAGCCGAGGTGTAGAGGTTGCCGTCTTGCACGTAGAGGCGGTCAGCTTCGACCTGGGCGCGGGGGCACAAACGCGCCAGGCCTGCCGCATCATTCCAATGCGTCGTGACGGTTTTTCCATCCAGTAGCCCGGCGCGCGCCAGCGTGAAGGCGCCGTTGCAGATTGAACCGAAGCGCCGCGCCCGGGCGGTTGCACCACGCAGCCAATCATCGAACGGGGCGCCAAATTCCTCGAAGGGCAATTGCGGGCCACCGGGGACCAGCAGCAGGTCATAGGCTTGCAGGGCTTCGCTGTAGTGCCGGTGGGCCTGCAATGACAAACCGTTGGAGGCAGCCAGCGTGCCGTGGCCCAGCCCGATGACCTCCATCTGGTAGTGATCCTGGGGCGGCAGAAAGCGGTTGGCTTCGCAGAACACATCCAGGGGGCCGGTCACATCCAGTGACTGGACGCCGGGGAAGATCAGGATGGCGACGGTCTTGTGCATGCTCACAGACACCTTTTTCTAGCGGAATAAAATGCAAACCCTGTGGGAGGGAGCTTGCTCCCGATGGCGTTGTATCAGTCAGCAGATGCAGTGCCTGGTGCTCAGCTATCGGGGGCAAGCCCCCTCTCACATTTTGATTTTCGCAGGCTTCGAGAGTGATATCGCCCGCTACACCCTAGTCGATTTCCCCTTGGCACGATGTGACGGCAGATTGGCCGGGATCGCCCCCTCGTCACCATGGCCGCTTCACGGGCGCGCGGCCAGACTGGAGGCTTTCCAGAGGAGAACCACCATGAGCACCACCATCGCCGGCATCAAGATCCCGGACAGCGCCCTGGCCAAGGCCACCACCGAGTACATCCGCGACATTGAATCCGACCTGCTCTACCACCACTCCCGCCGGGTATTCCTGTTCGGCGCCTTGAGCGGTGAGCGCAGGCAACTGGCCTACAACCCCGAGTTGCTGTACGTCGGTGCGATGTTCCATGACCTGGGCCTGGTGGAAGGCCATCGCAGTGACAACGAGCGTTTCGAAGTAGACGGTGCCAACGCAGCGGCGGATTTTCTCAAGCCCTACGGACTGAGCGACGACGATATCGAACAGGTGTGGCTGTCCATCGCCCTGCACACCACACCGGGTGTGCCACAGCATCTGCGCCCGACCGTGGCGCTGGTGACGGCTGGCGTGGAAATGGACGTGCTGGGCATGGACTACGCCGCCTTTCCCAGCGTGCAGCGCGAAGCCGTGGTGCATGCGCATCCACGTGGTGAAGGGTTCAAGGAATGCATCATCTGCGCCTTCGCCGACGGCTTGCGCCATCGTCCGCAGACCACGTTTGGCAACGTGAAGACCGATGTGCTGGTGGACCAGGAGCCGGGGTTCAAGCCGATGAATTTTGTCGAGGTGATTCGCCAGTCGCCGTGGTTGGCGTAGCGGAGTTGAAATGCAATCAACTGTGGGAGGGGCGGTGCGACGTTTCGACTTGCCCCCTCCCACATTTTGACCGCGCAGGCTTTTAGACCGGCGCTGGCGCCCGACGCACATCCGGCTGCTGCCAGCCATCCGCCGCTGCTTCTTCGATCGCCTGCTGGATCGCCTTCTTGCGCATTTCTTCGGCACGCCGGCTGAAGAACCACACCAGGAAGGTCACCAGCGATACCGCCAGCAGAATCAGGCTGGCCACGGCGTTGATCTCGGGTTTAACCCCCAGGCGCACTGCCGAGAACACTTCCATCGGCAAGGTGGTCGAACCCGGGCCCGACACGAAGCTGGCCAGTACCAGGTCATCCAGGGACAGCGCGAACGACATCATCCCACCGGCCGCCAACGACGGCGCGATCATCGGGATGGTGATCAGGAAGAACACCTTCCACGGCCGCGCACCCAGGTCCATCGCCGCTTCTTCGATCGACAGGTCCAGTTCACGCAGGCGCGCCGACACCACCACCGCCACATAGGCCGCGCAGAACGTGGTGTGGGCGATCCAGATGGTGACAATGCCACGCTCCTGGGGCCAGCCGATCATCTGCGCCATCGCCACGAACAGCAGCAACAGTGACAGACCGGTGATCACTTCCGGCATCACCAACGGTGCAGTCACCAGGCCGCCGAACAGCGTACGGCCTTTGAACTGACTGATGCGCGTCAAGACGAACGCGGCCAAGGTGCCCAGCGCCACCGCCGCCACCGCCGTGTAGCAGGCGATTTCCAGGGAGCGCGCCACCGAGCCCATCAACTGGGTGTTGTCCAGCAGGCCCACGTACCACTTGATCGACCAACCGCCCCACACTGTCACCAGCTTGGATTCGTTGAACGAGTAGATCACCAGGATCAGCATCGGCAGGTAGATGAACAACAACCCCGCCACCAGCATGAAGCTTGAGAAACTGACGCGCTTCATATCTTGCCCTCCATCTCTTTGGCTTGGCTGCGGTTAAACAGGATGATCGGCACGATCAGGATCGCCAGCATCACCACCGCCAGGGCAGAGGCCACCGGCCAGTCACGGTTGTTGAAGAATTCTTGCCACAACACTTTACCGATCATCAGGGTTTCCGGGCCGCCAAGCAGTTCCGGGATCACGAACTCGCCCACTACCGGAATGAAGACCAGCATGCAGCCGGCGATGATGCCGTTCTTGGACAGCGGCACGGTGATCTTCCAGAAGCTGTTGAACGTGCTCGACCCGAGGTCTGACGCGGCTTCCAACAGGCTCTGGTCATGCTTCACCAGGTTGGCGTACAGCGGCAGGATCATGAACGGCAGGTACGAATAGACCACGCCGATATACACCGCGATGTTGGTGTTGAGGATCTGCAACGGTTCGTTGATCAGGCCCATGGAAATCAGGAAGCCATTGAGCAAGCCGTTGTTGCTGAGAATGCCCATCCACGCATACACGCGGATCAGGATCGCGGTCCAGGTCGGCATCATGATCAGCAGCACCAGTACGGTCTGCATCTCCTTGCGCGCACTGGCAATCGCATAGGCCATCGGGTAGCCGATCACCAGGCAGAGGATGGTGCTGAAAAACGCCATCTTCAGCGAGCCCAGGTACGCGGCGATGTACAACTCGTCGTCGCCGAGCATCGCGTAGTTGGCCAGGTTCAGCACCAACTGCAACTTCTGCTCTACGAAGGTGTAGATCTCGGTGTATGGCGGGATCGCCACGTCGGCTTCGGCAAAGCTGATCTTCAGGACGATGAAGAACGGCAGCATGAAGAACAGGAACAGCCAGAGGAAAGGGATCCCGATGACCACATGCCGGCCACCGGGGGTTATTCGTTGCAGCTGGCGCTTGAACTTTTTCATATTCATGAGCGAAGTACCACGCCGCTGTCGTCTTCCCACCATACGTACACCTGGTCACCCCAGGTCGGACGCTGGCCACGGCGCTCTGCGTTGGCAACGAAGGACTGCACCAGCTTGCCGCTCGGCAGCTCGACGTAGAACACCGAGTGGCCACCCAGGTAGGCGATATCGTGCACCTTGCCGCTGGACCAGTTGTGCTCGCAGGTCGGCATTTCGGTGGTCACCAGCAGTTTTTCCGGGCGGATGGCGTAGGTCACCGACTTGTCTTCGACCGCTGTGGCGATGCCGTAGCCCACGTAGATGTCGCGGTCCAGGTCCGGGCACTTGAGTACCGCGTGGCCTTCGGCGTCGTCCACCACCTGGGTGTCGAAGATGTTGACGTTGCCGATGAATTCGCACACCAGGCGGCTGGTGGGGGTCTCGTAGATGTCGACCGGGCTGCCGATCTGGGCGATCCAGCCCAGGTGCATGATTGCGATGCGCTCGGCCATGGTCATGGCCTCTTCCTGGTCGTGGGTCACCATGACGCAGGTCACGCCGACACGCTCGATGATTTCCACCAGTTCCAGTTGCATCTGCGAACGCAGTTTCTTGTCGAGTGCGCCCATCGGCTCATCGAGCAGCAGCAGTTTCGGGCGCTTGGCCAGGGAACGGGCCAGGGCCACGCGCTGACGCTGGCCGCCCGACAACTGGTGCGGCTTGCGCTTGGCGAACTGGCTCATCTGTACCAGCTTGAGCATCTCGGCCACGCGCGCATCCACTTCGGCCTTGGGGATCTTGTCCTGCTGCAGGCCGAACGCGATGTTCTGCGCCACGGTCATGTGCGGGAACAAGGCGTAGGACTGGAACATCATGTTGATCGGCCGCTCGTAGGGCGGCATATCAGTGATGTCCACGCCGTCGAGGTAGATGCGACCTTCGGTGGGGCGCTCAAAGCCTGCGAGCATGCGCAGCAAGGTGGATTTGCCCGAACCCGAACCGCCGAGCAAGGCGAATATCTCGCCTTTCTTGATTTCCAGGGACACATCGTCCACGGCAATCGTCTCGTCGAACTTCTTCGTGACCCGGTCGATTTTGACCAGCACCTTTTTCGGTGTCTGGTCGCCCTCGAGGGCTTTCTTATAGGCGCCGGAGGCAACTGCCATTTACGAAACTCCCAAAAAAAAGAGTGCGGTTTGCCCGAGGTGGGCGAACCTTGGATAGTTAGAGCCTTACTTGCCCGTCTTGACCTTGGTCCAGCTACGGGTCATTAAACGCTGCACCTTCGGGGGTAGCTCGAAGTTGACGAATGTCCGGTCGAGAACCGCCTGCGGTGGGTAAACCGCTGCGTCGGTGCGTATCGATTGCTCCATCAGTTTGTCCGCCCCTGGGTTAGGGTTGGCATAACCGACGTGATCACTGACCTGAGCGATCACCTCAGGTTGCAGCAAATAGTTGATAAAGGCGTGGGCTTCGTTGACGTTGGTGGCATCCTTGGGAATCGCCAGCACGTCAAACCACAGGTTGCCGCCTTCTTTCGGAATCGCGTAGGCGATGTTCACGCCTTTACCCGCTTCGGCCGCCCGGGCCTTGGCCTGGAACACATCACCGGAGAACCCGGCAGCCACGCAGATATTGCCGTTGGCCAGGTCGGAGATGTATTTGGAGGAGTGGAAGTAGGTCACGTAGGGACGCACTTTCAGTAGTTTTTCTTCGGCCTTCTTGTAGTCGTCCGGGTTGGTACTGTTGGGGTTGAGGCCCATGTAGTTGAGTACTGCCGGCAGCATTTCATCCGCCGAGTCCATAAAGGACACGCCGCAGGACGCCAGCTTCTTCATGTTTTCCGGTTCGAACAGCACGGCCCACGAGTCGATATGGTCGACACCCAGTACTTCCTTCACTTTATCGACGTTGTAGCCAATGCCGTTGGTGCCCCACAGGTACGGTACAGCGTACTGGTTACCCGGGTCGTTCTTTTCCAGGCGCTTGAGCAACGCCGGATCAAGGTTGGCGTAGTTCGTCAGCAACGACTTGTCGAGCTTCTGGAATGCTCCGGCCTTGATCTGCTTGCCGAGGAAGTGGTTGGACGGCACGACCACGTCGTAACCCGTGCGCCCGGCGAGCAACTTGCCTTCCAGGGTTTCATTGGAGTCAAACACGTCATACACCGGCTTGATGCCGCTGGCTTTTTCAAAGTTGGCCAGGGTGTCGGGCCCGATGTAGTCCGACCAGTTATAAACATGCACGGTCGATGCGGCCTGCACGCTGACAGCCAGCGTGATACCTGCACCCACCAGCAAGGCTTTGCGAAATAAAGAAAATGGCAAGTGGAGGTCCTCTTAAATAGTTGGGCCCAAAGTTGTTGCCCGGCAACAAAACCGGCGCGCAACTTACCCTCGATAAACCGATCCGGCAAAACTTTCTGTCATTTATTGTGTGGGGGGGGGCTTACCCCCGATGGCAGTGTGTCAGCTTGCACAAGTGTTTCTGATACAACGCCATCGGGGGCAAGCCCCCTCCCACAGGTTTTAAGGCTTACTTGCCCGACTTGATTTTGGTCCAGCTGCGTGTCATTTCACGCTGGGTTGCCGCCGGCAAGTCAGCAATGGCGTAGAGCTTGGCCTGCACCTCCGCCGACGGGTAGATGCCCGGGTCGCTGGTGATGTCTTTGTCGACCAGTGCGGTGGCTTTTTCGTTACCGTTCGGGAAACGGACGCTGTTGGTAATGCTCGCCATGACTTCCGGCTTGAGCAGGTAGTTCAGGAACTTGTAGGCAGCGTCGACGTTTTCGGCATCTTTAGGGATGGCGACCATGTCGTAGAAGCTACCGGCGCCTTCTTTCGGAATGTCGTAGGCCACCTTGACCTTGCCACCGGCTTCAGCCGCGCGGGACTTGGCCTGCTGGATGTCACCCGAGTAGCCCACGGCCACGCAGATGTTGCCGTTGGCCAGGTCGGAGATGTATTTGGACGAGTGGAAGTAGCCAATCGAAGGACGGATCTTGAGGAACAGATCTTCAGCTTTCTTCAGGTCTTCTTTTTTCTGGGTGTCGGTCGGCAGGCCCAGGTAATGCAGCGCCACTGGCAGCATTTCGGTTGGCGAATCGAGGAAGCTCACGCCGCAGCTTTTCAGCTTGGCGATGTTTTCCGGCTTGAGCAGGGTGTCCCACGAATCGATCTTGTCCACGCCCAGCGCAGCCTTGACCTTCTCCGGGTTGTAGCCGATACCGATCGAGCCCCACATGTACGGGAATGCGTGCTTGTTGTCCGGGTCGCTGACCGACACGGCTTTGAGCAGGGCTTTGTTCAGGTTGCCGTAGTTGGACAATTTGGACTTGTCCAGCTCCTGGTAGACCCCAGCCTTGATCTGCTTGGCAAGGAAGTTGTTCGACGGTACGACGATGTCGTAGCCGGACTTGCCTGCCAGCAACTTGGCTTCCAGGGTCTCGTTACTGTCGAAAACGTCGTACACCACTTTAATGCCCGACTCTTTTTCAAAGTTGGCGATGGTGTCCGGAGCGATGTAGTCGGACCAGTTATAGACGTGCAGCACTTTATCGTCTGCCTGGGCCGCGCCTGCCATTGCGCCCATCAGGGACAAGGCGAGGAGGGTCTTGCCCGCGTTCTTCAAACCTAATGCCTTCATTTGGTGATGCTCCAATTTTTCTTTTTTGGGCCACAAGCTTGTGTGTGTTTCGCGGCCCACAAAGGGCAACAAAACAGGGCGACAGTCTGGCAACTTAGAGGGCCGGCTTTCAACCAAAGCCCTCGATTTATACATGCATATTTATAGCTGCCCAGACGCAGCGGCAAAGCCACCGCGCACTGAGCCTAGCACTTAGCCCTGCAATGCCGCCAAAGTCAGGTCCAGGCAATGCCGAGCCTTGGTTACCAGCTCATCAATTTCAGCCTTGCTGATCACCAGTGGCGGCGAAATGATCATGGTGTCGCCCACGGCGCGCATGATCAGGCCATTCTCGAAGCAGAAGGTGCGGCAGATCATGCCAACGCCACGGCCTTCGTAACGCTTGCGCGTCGCTTTGTCCTGGACCAGTTCAATTGCACCGAGCATGCCGACACCGCGTACTTCACCCACCAACGGGTGGTCAGCCAGCTCCCTCAGACGTTTCTGCAAATACGGTGCCGTTTCGTCGTGAACGCGGTTAACGATTTTTTCATCGCGCATGATGCGGATGTTTTCCAACGCAACCGCCGCTGCCACCGGGTGACCGGAGTAGGTGAAGCCGTGGTTGAAATCGCCGCCTTCATTCAGCACGGCAACCACCTCGTCACGCACGATCAGGCCGCCCATCGGGATGTAGCCCGAGGTCAGGCCCTTGGCGATGGTCATCATGTCGGGCTTGAGGTCGTAGAAATCACTACCGAACCACTCACCGGTACGGCCGAAACCACAGATCACTTCATCGGCGACAAACAGGATGTCGTACTTGGCGAGAATTTCCTTGATGCGCGGCCAGTAGGTCGCGGGCGGTACGATCACGCCACCGGCGCCCTGGATCGGCTCGGCAATAAAGGCCCCGACGTTGTCCACACCCAGCTCCAGGATCTTCTCTTCCAGCTGGTTGGCAGCCCACACCCCGAACTCTTCGGGGCTCATGTCACCGCCTTCGCCGAACCAATAGGGCTGGGCGATATGGACGATGCCCGGGATCGGCAAATCGCCCTGTTCATGCATATAAGTCATGCCGCCCAGGCTGGCGCCAGCCACGGTGGAGCCGTGGTAGCCATTCTTGCGGCTGATGATGGTTTTCTTGTTCGGTTGGCCCTTGATCGCCCAGTAGTGGCGGACCATACGCAACATGGTGTCGTTGCCTTCGGAGCCGGAACCGGTGAAGAACACGTGGTTCATGCCAGCAGGCGCGATGTCGGAAATGGCCTTGGCCAATTCGAGTACCGGCGGGTGTGCGGTCTGGAAGAACAGGTTGTAGTACGGCAGTTCTTTCATCTGCTTGGCGGCGGCGTCGGCCAGTTCATCGCGACCGTAGCCGATCGCCACGCACCACAGGCCGGCCATGCCGTCGAGGATCTTGTTACCTTCGCTGTCCCACAGGTAAACGCCGTGGGCTTTGGTGATGATCCGCGGGCCTTTCTCTTTCAATTGCTTGAAGTCGCTGAACGGTGCCAGGTGGTGCTCACTGCTCAAGGCTTGCCATTCACGGGTTTGCGGGTTGTTGCTGGACATACCAATCTCCTAGACTTTTCAGGTGAGGGCGCGCCGTTCCCACGGCACGCCCGGCGCATCAGACGGCGAAGAGCAGGAATTCCCGCTCCCACGAACTGATCACGCGCTTGAAGTTTTCATGCTCGGCCCGCTTGACCGCGACGTAGCCTGTGATGAATTTATGACCCAGGTATTTCTCGATGGTCTTGCTGTTTTCCATGCGTTCCAGGGCGTCTTCGATGGTCAACGGCAGGCGCAGGTTGCGCCGTTCGTAGCCACGACCAACCACTGGTGCGCTCGGGTTATGGCCTTCGACCATGCCGATGTAGCCACACAGCAGGCTGGCGGCAATCGCCAGGTACGGGTTGGCGTCGGCCCCCGGCAGGCGGTTTTCCACACGGCGGTTTTGCGGGCCGGCATCCGGTACGCGCAGGCCGACGGTGCGGTTTTCTTCGCCCCATTCCACGTTGACCGGCGCCGAGGTGTCGGGCAGGAAGCGGCGGAACGAGTTCACGTTGGGGGCAAACAACGGCAGCAATTCGGGGATGAATTTCTGCAAGCCGCCAATGTGGTTGAGGAACAGCTGGCTCATGGTCCCGTCTTCGTTGGAGAAGACGTTCTTGCCGGTGGCGATGTCGATGATGCTCTGGTGCAGGTGCATCGCGCTGCCAGGCTCGCCGGTCATCGGCTTGGCCATGAAGGTGGCGGCCACGTCGTGCTTGAGCGCGGCTTCCCGCATGGTGCGCTTGAACACGAGGATCTGGTCGGCTAGGGACAGGGCATCGCCGTGACGGAAGTTGATTTCCATCTGCGCCGTGCCGTCTTCGTGGATCAGGGTGTCGAGGTCCAGCTCCTGCAGCTCGCACCAGTCGTAGACGTCTTCGAACAACGGGTCGAATTCGTTGGCGGCTTCTATGGAGAAGGACTGGCGGCCGGTTTCCGGGCGACCGGAACGACCAATCGGCGGCTGCAGCGGGAAATCCGGGTCTTCGCAGCGCTTGGTCAGGTAGAACTCCATCTCCGGCGCCACGATGGGCTGCCAGCCTTTGTCGGCGTAGAGCTTGAGGACTTTCTTGAGCACGTTGCGCGGCGACAGCTCGATCGGGTTGCCTTGCTTGTCGTAGGTGTCGTGGATCACCTGGGCGGTCGGCTCGATGGCCCAAGGCACCAGGAATACCGCGTTCTGGTCGGGGCGGCAGATCATGTCGATGTCGGCCGGGTCGAGCAATTCGTAATAGATGTCGTCTTCGACGTAGTCGCCGGTCACGGTCTGCAACAGCACACTCTCGGGCAGGCGCATGCCTTTTTCGGCGATGAACTTGTTGGTCGGCGAGATCTTGCCCCGGGTGATGCCGGTGAGGTCGCCAATCATGCATTCGACTTCTGTGATCTTGTGGTCTTTCAACCAATCGGTGAGCTGGTCGAGGTTGTTACTCATAAATGCCTCTGGGCTGGGTTTCCTGGCATCCATTAAAGGCCAGGCGTTGGTTGACGCAGCATCCGCGTCGTTTTTTTCGTTCAGAGTAGGAGCTTACCTGCCATTTGCTGCAGCGTTGCATTCCTCAGGCCAAAGTCGTGCAGAATCATGAGCAGCACCTTGCACGGGAGCCGTTCAGGGGTAAATTCGAGGGAAGCGCAGAGGCATAGAAGAGGTCCGCCGAAGCGTCAAGAATATTGGCCGGGGCGCGGGTGTTCACACAGGACGGATGAACGGATGACAAAGCCTGTATGGAGCAGGCCAAGACGCCAAGTGGCGGCAGGAGACACATGAAACACCCCGGTATTATTGCTGTTATGGGTTTGAATCGAGCTTAGCCTTGTTCATTTTTTTACACAACACCCCCGTAAAAAATACAACACGGCCCGCTCAAGCCTGCTGGTCCCACGGCGGTCAAATCGAAAAAACAGCCCCAAAAAGCCTCAAAAAAGCCCTCAAGGCGCTTTTTTAGGGCAAAAAAGGCCTCGCTTGACTTCGGCATGCCGTTCGGGTTGACTGAAACCAGAAAAGATCAATGATTGATATTTTTAACAACAAAGGTGTTGCATCATGTCGGTACCCCCGCGTGCCGTTCAGCTTAACGAAGCGAACGCGTTCCTTAAGGATCATCCTGAGGTTCTGTACGTAGACCTTCTAATTGCGGATATGAATGGTGTGGTGCGCGGTAAGCGCATCGAACGCACCAGCCTCCACAAGGTTTACGAGAAGGGCATTAACCTGCCTGCCTCTCTATTTGCCCTGGATATCAATGGCTCTACGGTGGAAAGCACCGGCCTGGGCCTGGATATCGGTGATGCTGACCGAATCTGTTATCCGATCCCTGACACCCTGTGCAATGAACCCTGGCAAAAGCGCCCTACCGCGCAACTGCTGATGACCATGCACGAACTTGAAGGTGAACCTTTCTTCGCCGATCCGCGCGAAGTGCTCCGCCAAGTTGTAAGCAAATTTGATGACCTCGGCCTGACCATCTGTGCTGCCTTCGAGCTTGAGTTCTACCTGATCGACCAGGAGAACGTGAACGGCCGCCCGCAACCGCCCCGCTCGCCGATCTCCGGCAAACGCCCGCACTCGACACAGGTCTACCTGATCGACGACCTCGACGAATACGTCGACTGCCTCCAGGACATCCTGGAAGGTGCAAAGGAACAAGGCATCCCGGCCGACGCCATCGTCAAGGAAAGTGCCCCGGCGCAGTTCGAAGTGAACCTGCACCACGTGGCCGACCCGATCAAGGCTTGCGACTACGCGGTACTGCTCAAGCGCCTGATCAAGAACATCGCCTACGACCATGAGATGGACACCACCTTCATGGCCAAGCCTTACCCAGGCCAGGCAGGCAACGGTTTGCACGTACACATTTCGATCCTGGACAAGGACGGCAAGAACATCTTTGCCAGCGAGGATCCCGAGCAGAACGCCGCATTGCGTCACGCGATCGGCGGTGTGCTCGAGACCCTACCCGCCCAAATGGCGTTCCTGTGCCCTAACGTCAACTCCTACCGTCGTTTCGGCGCACAGTTCTACGTGCCGAACTCGCCGTGCTGGGGCCTGGATAACCGTACCGTGGCGATTCGCGTACCGACCGGCTCGTCCGATGCGGTGCGTATCGAACACCGCGTGGCCGGCGCCGATGCCAACCCTTACCTGCTGATGGCTTCGGTCCTGGCAGGCGTGCACCACGGCCTGACCAACAAGATCGAACCGGGCGCTCCCGTGGAAGGCAACAGCTACGAGCAGAACGAGCAAAGCCTGCCGAACAACCTGCGCGATGCCTTGCGCGAGTTGGACGACAGCGAGGTGATGGCCAAGTACATCGATCCTAAATACATCGATATCTTCGTCGCCTGTAAGGAAAGTGAGCTGGAAGAGTTCGAACACTCCATCTCCGACCTTGAGTACAACTGGTACCTGCATACCGTGTAAGCAGTGGTTGTACTGAAAAACGCCTCCGACCTTTGGTCTGTGGCGTTTTTTTATGGGTTTCTTCCGGTTGACCGAGTCGGCCTCCTCGGGAGCAAGCCCCCCTCCCACACTTGACTGCATTTCAAGGTTGGAACTCAGTCAACTGTGGGAGGGGGCTTGCTCCCGATGGCGCCTTGGCAGACAACACCGGTTCCTGCTCATACAATGCCCGCTGCCTTGTAGGAGACTTCCATGCCACCCCGCCCCGCCGCCCCTCGCAAACCCCGCGCCCGCAGCCAGGCCCGGATCGACGCGATCCTTGATGCCGCCCGTACCTTGCTGGCCGCCGAAGGCGTGGCCAGTTTGTCGATCTACAGCGTGGCCGAGCGTGCGCAGATTCCACCGTCATCGGTGTATCACTTTTTTGCCAGTGTGCCAGCGCTGCTCGAGGCACTGACGGCGGACGTCCACGCCGCCTTCCGGGCAGCAATCCAGGCGCCCATCGAGCATGGTTCACTCAAGCACTGGCGTGACCTGTCCTGCATCGTCGAGCAACGCATGCTCACCATCTACGACCAAGACGCCGCCGCCCGCCAACTGATCCTGGCGCAGCATGGGCTGACCGAAGTGACCCAGGCGGATCGCCAGCATGATCTGGAACTGGGCGACTTGATGCTGGAGGTGTTCAATCGTCACTTCGAGGTGCCGAGCCTGCCTAAGGATGTGGACGTGTTTGCCCTGGCGCTGGAACTGAGTGACCGGGTGTATGCGCGCTCGGTGCATCAGCATGGGTTGATCACGCCGCGCATGGCGGAGGAAGGGATGCGAGTGTTCGACGCCTATGTCGGGCTTTATTTGCCGGCGTATCTGCCCAAGCGATAAGCCTTGTGTTGACTGGGATGGCCTCATCGGGGGCAAGCCCCCTCCCACATGTTGATCTGTGAACACATTCAAAATGTGGGAGGGGGCTTGCCCCCGATGACGGCCTCAAGAGCGACGCAAATCACAACTTGGCGATCGACACCTCGGTGGACTTAACAAAGGCAATCACTTCGCTGCCAATCACCAGCTCCAGCTCTTTGACCGAGCGGGTGGTGATCACGGAAGTGACGATGCCGGATGCCGTCTGCACGTCGATTTCCGACAGTACATCGCCTACCACGATTTCCTTGATGGTGCCTTTGAACTGGTTACGCACGTTGATGGCTTTAATAGTCATGGTGTTCTTCCTTCGTGGGACAAGTGAGTTATTGAGCCCAACGCAATTGCGTAGGCAACGGTGAAACAGGTTCGGGCTCCGGCGGGGTGCCGGGCAACGACAGCACACGGTTGAGCACTTGCGCTTCCAGCGCGGCCAGGCGGTGTGAGCCACGGGCGCGTGGACGCGGCAGATCGACGAGCAGGTCCAGGCCGATTTCGCCGTCTTCGATCAGGATCACCCGGTCGGCAATGGCCACGGCTTCACTGACGTCATGGGTCACCAGCAACACCGTGAAGCCGTGTTTTTGCCAGAGGTTTTCGATCAGTTGCTGCATCTCGATACGGGTCAGGGCGTCCAGGGCACCCAGCGGTTCGTCGAGCAGCAGCAGGCGCGGCTGGTGGATCAAGGCGCGAGCCAACGCCACCCGCTGCTTCTGGCCACCGGACAAGGCCGCCGGCCACTCATTGGCACGCTCGGCCAGGCCGACCGCTTCCAAGGCTTCCAAGGCTTTAGGGCGCCAGTTGCCTTTGAGGCCCAGCCCGACGTTGTCGATGATCTTTTTCCACGGCAGCAGGCGCGCTTCCTGGAACATCAACCGCGTGTCTTCAATCGCCTCGCTCAGCGGCGCGGAACCGGCCAGCAGCTCGCCGCCGCTGGCTTTGTCCAGGCCAGCCAACAGGCGCAGCAAGGTACTTTTACCGCAACCGCTGCGCCCGACCACGGCGACGAACTGGCCCGCGGGGATATGCAGGTCGATGCCCTTCAGCACTTCCCGCGCGCCAAAGGCCTTGCGCAACTTACGCACCGCCAGCGGGATGCCTTTCAACAGGCGTGGAGGTTGTTGAGCAGTCATGCCGCACCTCCTTTATTGACTTGATACGCCGGGTGCCAGCGCAGCCATACACGTTCCAGGCCGCGCGCGGCCAGGTCGGCCAGCTTGCCGAGGATGGCGTACATCACGATGGCCAACACCACCACGTCGGTTTGCAGGAATTCGCGAGCGTTCATCGCCAGGTAGCCAATCCCGGAGCTGGCAGAGATCGTTTCCGCCACGATCAGCGTCAGCCACATAAAGCCCAGGGCAAACCGCACGCCCACCAGGATCGAAGGCAGCGCACCCGGCAGGATCACTTGCCAGAACAGGCTGAAACCGGACAAGCCATAGCTGCGCGACATTTCCACCAACGCCGGGTCGACGTTGCGAATACCGTGGTAAGTGTTGAGATAAATCGGGAACAGCGTGCCGAGGGCCACCAGGAAAATCTTCGCGGTCTCGTCGATGCCGAACCACAGGATCACCAATGGAATCAGCGCCAGGTGCGGCACGTTACGGATCATCTGCACCGAGCTGTCCAGCAGGCGTTCGCCCCACGTCGACAGGCCGGTGATAAACCCAAGCGCCAGGCCGATGCCGCCACCGATCACAAAGCCCAGGCCGGCCCGCCAGCCACTGATCGCCAGGTGCGTCCAGATTTCGCCGCTGCGCACCAGGTTGACCCCAGCCTCAATCACCGCGCTGGGCGCCGGCAGGATGCGCGTCGACAACCAGCCCGCCGACACTGACAGCTGCCACACCGCCAACAACAATACCGGCAACACCCACGGCGCCACGCGATGGCTCAATTTTTCAAGGTTCATGGCGCTGCCTCAGCTCTGTGATGCAGCTTTGGGAAGGATATCGTTGGCCACCATCTCGCCGAACGGGCTGACGTAACCGGCGCTTTTCGGCAGCTCGGGACGTTCGATATCCAGGTGTGGGAACAGCAGTTCGGCCACGCGATACGACTCTTCCAAGTGTGGATAGCCGGAGAAGATAAAGGTGTCGATGCCCAACGCTGCGTACTCCTTGACCCGGGCGGCCACGGTCGGACCATCGCCCACCAGCGCAGTGCCTGCCCCGCCGCGTACCAGGCCAACGCCCGCCCACAGGTTGGGACTGACTTCCAAGTTGTCGCGGCTGCCGCCATGCAAGGCCGCCATGCGTTGCTGGCCGACGGAATCGAAGCGCGCCAGGGAAGCCTGGGCACGGGCGATGGTGTCGTCGTCCAGGTGGGAGATCAGTTTGTCGGCGGCTTTCCAGGCTTCAGCGTTGGTTTCGCGCACGATCACATGCAGACGAATGCCGAAACGCACGGTGCGCCCCAGCTTCGCCGCCTTGGCCCGCACCTGTTCGATTTTTTCGGCAACGGCAGCCGGTGGCTCGCCCCAGGTCAGCACCATGTCCACTTGCTCAGCCGCCAGGTCCTGGGCCGCTTCCGAGGAACCGCCGAAGTACAGCGGCGGACGTGGTTGCTGGATCGGTGGGTAAAGCAGCTTGGCGCCTTTGACGCTGATGTGCTGGCCGTCGTAATCCACGGTCTCGCCTTCCAGCACGCGCCGCCAGATGCGCGTGAATTCCACCGAGGCCTGGTAGCGCTCTTCGTGACTGAGGAACAAACCGTCGCCAGCCAATTCTTCCGGATCGCCACCGGTCACCAGGTTGAACAACGCCCGGCCACCGGACAGGCGGTCGAGGGTCGCGGCCTGACGCGCCGCCACCGTCGGGGAAATGATCCCGGGGCGCAGCGCCACAAGGAATTTCAAACGCTGGGTCACCGGAATCAGCGAGGCGGCCACCAGCCACGAGTCTTCGCAGGACCGGCCGGTGGGGATCAATACCCCGCCGAAACCGAGGCGGTCAGCGGCCTGGGCCACTTGTTGCAAATAACCGTGGTCGACGGCGCGAGCGCCTTCGGCGGTGCCAAGGTAATGGCCGTCGCCGTGAGTAGGCAGGAACCAGAAAATATTGAGGCTCATGGAGTTGTCTCCTGAAGAAGTCGAATTACGGCGCTTTGGCCACGGCAGCAGGTGGCGTCCAGATCACGTCCTTGATGCTCAAGGGTTTGGGGATCAATTTGAGTTGGTAGAAGCTGTCAGCGATTTTCTGCTGGGCCGCCACCACTTCCGGGGTCAGGAACAGCGCGCCGTAGCCTTGGCGCTTCACCGAAGTCAGGGTGATGTCAGCCGGCAGGCCCAGCAGCGGAGCGACTTGTTCGGTGACTTCCTGGGGGTTGGCCTTGGACCATTCGCCCACCGCGCGCACTTCTTCCACCAGCGCCTTGATCACTTCGGGGTGTTTTTCGGCATAGGGTTTGGTAGCCAGGTAGAACTGGTGGTTGTCGGCGATGCCGGTGCCATCACGCAGGGTGCGCGCTTGCAGTTGTTTCTCGGCGGCGGCCTGGTACGGGTCCCAGATAACCCAGGCGTCGACACTGCCACGCTCGAATGCGGCACGGGCATCGGCGGGCGGCAGGAATACGGTTTGTACATCGGTGTATTTCAGGCCGGCGTCTTCCAGGGCACGTACCAGCAGGTAGTGCACGTTCGAGCCTTTATTGAGCACAACTTTCTTGCCCTTGAGTTCGGCCACGGATTTGATCGGCGAATCTTTCGGTACCAGGATCGCTTCGCTGGTCGGCGCGGGCGGCTCGTAGGCAACGTAGAGCAAGTCGGCACCGGCCGCCTGGGCAAACACCGGCGGGGTCTCGCCGGTGACGCCGAAGTCGATGGAGCCCACGTTCAAGCCTTCGAGCAACTGCGGGCCGCCAGGGAACTCAGTCCATTGCACCTGCACGCCTTGGGCGGCCAGGCGTTTTTCCAGGGTGCCCTTGGCCTTGAGCAGCACCAGGGTGCCGTACTTCTGATAACCGATCCGCAGGGTTTCGGCGGCGTGGGCTTGAACGATGGCGCCGAAGGACACAGCCGCGGCAAACAGCGCGACCAGACCACGACGCAAGATGACAGTGCGCATGGCGCTCTCTCCAAAAATGCGATGAAGGGGTTGGCTGCACCTGCTTGGCCGTTGGCGGCTGAGTAAGGTGAGTACTTCTATATAGCGGTGAGGCTTACTTAAATGCTCCAGCGAGCACTCAACAAACGTTCATTCAACACATGCGGGTCCAGCGGTTTCGGGCGACGGGCCATGGCGCCATAAAGCGTCTCCAGGGCCTCGTGCAAACGGTGTTCGAGCACCGGCACCAACTGCGCCTGGGCACTGCCTTCGCCATAAGCGATCTGGCTGTCTTCGGCGAAAATCCCGTGGAGCAGCTCCTGGGCTTTCAATGCCGACAACACCGGCTTGAGCGCGTAGTCCACCGCCAACATGTGGGCGATGCTGCCGCCGGTCGCCATGGGCAGCACGATCTTGTGGGCCAGGGCGCGTTCCGGCAGCAGGTCGAGCACGGTCTTCAGCGCGCCGGAGAACGAGGCCTTGTACACCGGCGTGGCGATCACCAGGCCGTCTGCATTGGCCACCTGTTGCAGCAGGTCGATGACCTTGGGGCTGTCGAACCGGGCGTGCAGCAAGTCTTCGGCCGGGAAGTCCCGTATCTGGTAACTCACGACTTCCACGCCTTTGTGTTGCAACCACTGACGGGTTTTATCCAGCAACACCCCGGAGCGCGAACGCTGGCTGGGACTGCCTCCAAGTGTTACGACCAGCATCTAGGAAATTCCTTAAGCAAGTGTCGGCGGCTCGCTGTGTGGCGATGGCGCCAAGATGGAACAGACCATATCAGCAGATTTATATATCTATAAATCTTATTTTTTCATTTGTTTATTCTTTAAATGCATAAAGCATAGATAAATTCACAGGCGAAAAAATAGGCCGTCGAAACGGCCTGAAAACCCCTGCTATGTGTGACTTGAAATGCGCTCAACCTGTGGGAGGGGGCTTGCTCCCGATAGCAGCGTGTCAGTCGACACATTCAGTCCTGACGCACCGCTATCGGGAGCAAGCCCCCTCCCACATGGGTCCTGTGTCAGCGGTTGGGTTGCGGGGTGAGACGCAGGTATGGCTTCACCGCTCGATACCCCTTCGGAAAGCGCTTCTTGATCTCTTCCTCGTCCTTGAGCGACGGCACGATCACCACTTCATCGCCGTCCTGCCAGTTGGCGGGCGTCGCGACTTTGTAGTTGTCGGTCAGTTGCAACGAGTCGATCACCCGCAGGATTTCGTGGAAATTGCGACCGGTGCTGGCCGGGTATGTGATGGTCAGGCGGATCTTCTTGTTCGGGTCGATCACGAACAAGGAACGTACGGTGAGGGTGTCACTGGCGTTCGGGTGGATCAGGTCGTAGAGGTCCGAGACCTTGCGGTCGGCATCGGCCAGGATCGGGAAGTTGACGATCGTGTGCTGGGTTTCGTTGATGTCTTCGATCCACTTGTGGTGCGAGTCCACCGGGTCTACCGACAGGGCGATGGCCTTGACACCGCGCTTGGCGAATTCGTCCTTGAGCTTGGCGGTAAAGCCCAGCTCGGTGGTGCACACCGGGGTGAAGTCTGCCGGGTGGGAAAACAACACCCCCCAGCTGTCGCCCAGCCATTCGTGGAAACGAATCTTGCCAGCGCTGGAATCCTGTTCGAAGTCGGGGGCGATGTCGCCCAGTCTTAGGCTCATGGTGTGGCTCCTGGTGAGTGCTATGGAGCCCACTGTGCATGCATTGTGGATTATTTAAAAAGAATAAATATCGATTTATCTAGATGATAATGGAATATTAAAAATCTGTTCATTGGACGCCGGAACGGGCAAGGAGCAACATCCATTTCAAGGTTTGAGAAGGCCTTGAGACGCTGTACGAAGAGGGGTTCAGGAAGGGCTTGCGGGGGTTGAGCCCGACTTGAAAAGCAAGACACCTTGCCCGGCGTTGCGCCGGGCAAGGTTTACAGTCTTACAACAGCGTTACGCTACTAGAACAGTGGCAGCGAGTAGCTGACGATCAGGCGGTTTTCGTCCTGGGAACGGGTGTTCGCCAGGTCGGTACGCCACATAGCGTTTTTCCAGGCAACGCCGAGGTTTTTCAGCGGGCCTTCTGGAATCACGTAGGCAACGGTGATGTCACGTTCCCACTCGGATTGACCGGTGATTTCAGTACGAGCAGCGTTGGTGCCAACAGTGTCGATGTCGCTACCCTTGAGGTAAACAACACCAGCAGTCAGGCCAGGTACGCCGACTTTAGCGAAGTCATAAGCGTAGCGAGCTTGCCAGGTGCGTTCGCCGGCACGGGCAAACTTCTGGATCTGCATGTCAGTGGTCAGGTAAGCCGACGAACCGTCGCCTTGGTTCAACCAAGGGAAGTCGCTGCTACCGTTGCTGACCTGGTAACCGCCACCGAAGGTGTGACCGGCAACGGTGTACAGGAACAGGCCGCTGTACAGGTTGTTGTCAACCTTACCCTTGCCGCCGCTGAAGCCGTTGTAGTTACCGCTGCTGTAGTAAGCAGGGGTATTGCCGTTTTTACCATCGTCAGAGCTGTTGAAATAACGCAGGTCAGATTTCAAAACGCCCGGGCCGATTGCCCAGTTGTGGGTCAGACCCAGGAAGTGCTGCTTGTAGAAGTCTTCCAGGTTGCCGTAGTAGTACTGGGCGGTCAGGTCTTTGGTGAGTTTGTAGTCACCACCGGCGTAGTAGAACTTGTTGGTGAACTTGCCTGCGTTGTAGTTGGAGCTGCCGTTGGCACCGCCAATCGACAGGTTTTCGTTGTTGCTGGAGTTACGACCCTTGGCCTTTTCGACCTGACCAGCAACCAAGGTCAAATCC
Organism: Pseudomonas sp. FG86; assembly: GCF_057808775.1. NCBI lineage: Bacteria > Pseudomonadati > Pseudomonadota > Gammaproteobacteria > Pseudomonadales > Pseudomonadaceae > Pseudomonas > Pseudomonas sp. FG86. Next base: position 53,250 of record NZ_JBMDIS010000027.1, read on the forward strand.
TTGATGTCGTTGGTAGTGATCTGGCCACCTTGGAAGGTTTGCGGCAGCAGACGACCATCGTTGGTCACGATAACTGGCAGCTTAGGCTGCAGGGTGCCCAGCTTCAGTTCGGTTTGGGAGATCTTGACCTTGCCGGTCACGCCCAGGCTGGCGAAATCATTGACAGCGGTGTTGCCGTCGCTTGGGAACACGGTGCCGCCGGAAGCAGTACCGGTGTAGTTACCGTGTTCTGCACGGCTCGAATCCAGACGCACGCCGTACAGGCCGATCGCATCAACGCCGAACTGGACAGTGCCCTGGGTGTAACCCGAGATGAAACGCAGGTCGAAGCCTTGGCCCCATTCAGCGTTCTTGCTGCGGGTGTTCGAGGTCGCCGATGGCTGGCCATCACGGTTATCAGTGTTGATGTAGAAGTTACGCGCACTCAGTGTGGCGTGGCTGTCTTCGATGAAACCGGCAGCGCCTGCTTGCTGAGCGATTACGCCCAAAGCTACAGACAGTGCCAAGGTGGACTTCTTCATGTACCGCTCCTCTCATTTCTAATTTTTGTATTTCTTTGGTCTCGGGTCTGACGCCCTCGATCCACAGATGCGCGATTAGCACCGGATAGTGACTGACAAGTCAATCGTAACCTTGTGTGTCTACTACCTTCGTCTAACTGCAGTTGATTTGGTCCCTGCAGGGTAATGAGTTTTTCATACACCCAAAAAGAATTGTTTCATTCTTTTTCATACGATTTGGGAATAAGCCCTAGCATGGGGTGAGCGAGTCAGCCTAGACCAACTACTCCACGAGCTAATTCCTAAAGGGTATTTGTTAGCCTTTTTTAGATCGCTTAGTGTGGCCGCGGGGTTGCATACGTCACCCACGATCAAAAAAGCGACGCCATCATGGCCAAACGCGCATCCTCCCGTCAATTTGTTACAGTTTTTGTATCGCTAATATTTTTTCCGGGATTAAAGCCGTCGTATGGAGCGTTCTGACCACGGCAGCCTAGTGCAATCTACCCACTGCCGCCTTGATCGTATCGGCTCAAATCAAGAATTCTGAAACTTTAGTAGGGGTTCACGGCAGCCAAATTGACGCACCCCAAGACCGGCTCGACAAAAACCATTACCCCCTCCTTGTCTCATTACGGCCTGCCTGTTGCACTGGCGCCTTTGGGGGCTGGGCACCAGACAAATCAACGGCGTGAACCTGAAATCCGCCGACCAGGTGGCCCAGAAAGACGGCCGGATGATGGATTTTAACCGGCACAGAAAATCGCTAAACTGACAGGTTTAAACACCGCCGGTATCCCCGAACCGTTGGCCGGCCTTACATTCCAGAATGCACAGGCGCGACAAGCCGACGCCCCGCTTAAAGGGGACAAGGCAAGGGTTTTGAAGGTATGGGGAAGGGATCGAAGCAGTGTGACCGACGTATTTATCAGCCCCTGGGCAGATCAAATGTGGGAGGGGGCTTGCTCCCGATTTCGGTAGTTCAGATCGACACTCATTGACTGATCCACCGCATCGGGAGCAAGCCCGCCCCACATTGCAATTTCATTCATCTATCGAGTCGGGCCTACAGGGCCTTTTCGAAAATCTTCGAGTTACGCTGATAGTTGTACAGTGACGCCCGTGCCGACGGCAGGCGGTCCACACTGCTCGGTACGAAACCGCGCTCACGGAACCAATGGGCCGTGCGCGTGGTGAGGACGAACAACGTCTTCAAGCCCTGCGCCCGGGCACGCGTCTCGATGCGCTCCAGCAGCTCATCACCACGGCCGCCATGGCGGTACTCCGGGTTGACCGCCAGGCACGCCAGCTCCCCCGCGTCCGACTCCGCAATCTGATACAGCGCCGCACAGGCGATGATCATGCCTTCGCGCTCCACCACGCTGAATTGCTCGATCTCACGCTCCAGCACCTCCCGCGAGCGGCGCACCAGGATGCCCTGCTCTTCCAGTGGGCTGATCAAGTCAAGCAAGCCGCCGACGTCTTCAATCGCCGCTTCGCGCACCAGTTCGAATTGCTCCTGGGCCACCAGCGTACCGCCGCCGTCCCGGGTAAACAGTTCGGTGAGCAATGCGCCGTCTTCGGCGTAGCTGACGATATGGCTGCGCCCTACCCCGCCACGGCAGGCCTGGGCCGCTGCATCGAGCAATTCGGCCTGGTAGTTGCTGCTGCCCAGGCGTTGCAGGTGCGCCGGCACTTGTTGCGGGCGCAGTTCACGGACCAGGCGACCGTTTTCATCGATCAGGCCCAGGTCGGCGCCAAACAGCAGCAGCTTGTCGGCGCCCAGGTCGATGGCGGCACGGGTGGCGACGTCTTCGCAGGCCAGGTTGAAGATCTCGCCGGTGGGCGAATACCCCAGGGGCGACAACAGCACGATGGAGCGCTCGTCCAGCAGGCGATTGATGCCCTTGCGGTCGACCCGGCGCACTTCGCCGGTGTGGTGGTAGTCCACGCCTTCGAGCACGCCGATCGGCCGCGCGGTGACCAGGTTGCCGCTGGCCACCCGCAGGCGCGAACCCTGCATCGGCGACGAGGCCATGTCCATGGACAGCCGCGCCTCGATAGCGATACGCAGGTGGCCGACCGCATCGATCACGCATTCCAGTGTTGCGGCATCGGTGATGCGCAAACCATCGTGGTAAGCCGGGGTCAGGCCGCGTGCTTCAAGGCGTGCTTCGATCTGCGGGCGCGAACCGTGCACCAGCACCAGGCGCACGCCCAGGCTGTGAAGCAGCACCAGGTCGTGGACGATATTGCCGAAATTCGGGTGTTCCACACCGTCGCCGGGCAGCATGACCACAAAGGTGCAGTCGCGGTGGGCGTTGATGTAGGGCGAAGCGTGACGAAGCCAATTGACGTATTCGGGCATGGAACCTGGGCCTGTAATAAAAAGCAGCCGAAAAAGGATGAGTCGTGAAAACGCACAGCGGGCTGATGGTTATCGTCGGAACAGGCTTGGCGACACGCTCGCTCTCCTTATGTACGAATGGACGGGGGTTAATTTATGCAGGTTTGAGGCAGTAATGCTCGATCAGCTCACGCAATAGACGCACTGTAGGCGTCAAGCGTGACATTTCGAGGTACTCGCCCGGCTGGTGGGCACAAGCGATATCGCCGGGGCCCAATACCAGGGTTTCACAACCAAGGCGCTGAAGATAAGGCGCTTCGGTGCCAAACGCTACTGCTTCGGCACGATGACCGGTCAATCGTTCCGCCACCCGCACCAGCTCGGCGTCTTCGGCCTGTTCGAACGGCGGCACTTCGGGGAACAACGGCGCGTAGTCGATCTTGACTTGATGGCGCTCGGCGAGCGGTTCGAGTCTCTGCCGGATGGCGGCGCGCAACGCCTGGGGGTCCATGCCCGGCAGGGGCCGCAGGTCGAATTCCAGGGAACACTGGCCACAGATGCGGTTGGGATTGTCGCCGCCATGGATGCAGCCGAAATTCAGGGTCGGCTGCGGCACACTGAATTGCGGGTTGCGGTACTCGCGCTGCCAGGCCAGGCGCAGGCCGCGCAATTCGCCGATGGCATCGTGCATGGCCTCAAGGGCGCTGTGGCCCAGGCTCGGGTCTGACGAATGGCCGCTTTGGCCGAGAATATCGATGCGCTCCATCATCACGCCTTTGTGCAGGCGGATCGGCTTGAGGCCGGTCGGCTCGCCAATCACCGCCGCACGCCCCAGCGGGCGCCCGGCGGCCGCCAAGGCACGGGCGCCAGACATGGAGCTCTCTTCATCGCAGGTGGCGAGGATCAGCAGCGGCTGCTTGAACGGCTGCTCCAGCAGCGGCAACACCGCTTCGATGGCCAGCGCGAAGAAACCCTTCATGTCACAACTGCCCAATCCGACCCAGCGGCCATCGACTTCCGTCAGCTTGAGGGGGTCGGTCTTCCACAGCGCCGGGTCATAAGGAACGGTGTCACTATGACCTGCCAGCACCAAGCCACCCGGGCCGCTGCCGAAACTGGCCAACAGGTTGAACTTGCCGGGGCTGACGGGCTGGATGTCGATGGCGAATCCCAGGTCGCCCAGCCAACTGGCGAGCAGGTCGATCACCGGGCGATTGCTCTGGTCGAGAGACGCCTGGGTACAACTGACCGACGGCGCGGCAATCAAGGCGGCGAATTGCTCTTTCATGGACGGCAACGGCATGCGCGGTCTCCCTACTTCCCGGATGAACCTCACTATAGAGGCATCTGCACGACACAATAAACCGTTGCGGCGCGCTGCCGGGCTCAGTCCTGTACACTGCACGACCTTGGCAGCCACTCTTTTCCCCGGCTGCGCTCCCGATCCTGGATTTTCCGGCCATGCAGAAAGAAACCGAAATCAAGCTCCGCGTCAGCCGCGAAACACTCGCCGCGCTGCGTGAGCACCCGCTACTGAAAAAACGCAACAAAAGTGGCTGGGAACGCCGTGAGTTGATGAACCAGTATTTCGACACCCCCGAGCGCGACCTGGCCCAGGCCAAGGTTGCCCTGCGCCTGCGCAAGGACGGTGACGACATTATCCAGACCCTCAAGACCCGTGGCCAAAGCGTCGCTGGCTTGTCGGAACGTAACGAATACAACTGGGAATTGCCCAAAGCCAAGCTCGACGTCAAGAAACTCGACGGCGAATGCTGGCCCGAGCAACTGGCCGAGCTGGACAAGAAAACCCTCAAGCCAATCTTCACCACCGACTTCGTGCGCGAACGCGCCGAAATCGCTTGGGGCCGCGGCAAAGCCAAGGTGGTGATCGAAGCCGCCCTGGACCTGGGCCATGTGGTGGCTGGCAAGCAGAAAGAAGAAATCTGCGAGCTGGAACTGGAACTGCGTGAAGGCGAACCGTCCGCCCTGTTGGAGCTGGCCGCTGAACTGGCTGAGACCCTGGCCCTGATGCCGTGTGACATCAGCAAGGCTGAGCGCGGCTACCGCCTGTACGACGCCAGCAGCTACTCACTGAGCCTACCGGCGCCCCAATTGCAGGCTGAAATGCCGCTGGACGACGCCTTCGCCGCGATCATGTGGCACCTGCTGGGCAGCAGCCAGCGCCTGGCCGAGCAATACCGCTTCAATGGCCACTGGCGCCTGTTGCAAGACTGGGTCGACAACCTCGGCGAACTGCGTGCCCTGCTTGGCAGCCTCGGCCAGGCCGCCCCGCGCCAATCCACCAGCGAACTGCGCAGCGCCCTCGACGCCCTGCTGGAAGACTGGCGCCCGCTGGTCCAGGCCGGTGATGACGACGAAGACATTCGCAAAGCCGCGCCGGAACAGTTCGCTGAAGAATTGACTGACGTACGCTGGGGCCTGTTCTCGCTGAACACCTCCCGCTGGTTGCTGAACCGCACCTGGACCGCCGACCGCAACGTACGCGGCAACCGTCAGGGTGCTGCGCAAATCACCAACTGGCTGCCGCGCCTGCTGGCCGAAGATGCCGTCGCCCTGCAACTGCCGCGCTACCAGCAGCAACCGGAAGACCTCGCCGAGCAACTGCCGCGCATCGAACGCATCCAGGCCTGGCTGCACCATGCACGCCAGGTGGTGGACATCCCGGAGCTGGACCGTTTGTACGGCGAGCTGAACAAACTGGCACAACTGGCCAACCAGCCGATCACCGATGAATCGCTGGATGCGCGCATGCATCAGGCCATCGCGGTGTATCAGAACCGTGCCTGGAAAACCCTGCTGCGTCTGTAATACCACCATCGGGGGCAAGCCCCCTCCCACATTCGCAAATGGGGGAGGGGGCTTGCCCCCGATAAGGCCGGTACAGTCAACGCAATACTGGCAGGCTAGTGGTCGACTTGATCTCGGACAGTGCCACAATCGAGTTGACCTCCTGAATCCCCGGCACCATCGACAACTTCTCAAAGAAAAACCGCTCGTACGCCTCGATATCCGAGGTGACGATACGCAGCAGAAAATCCACCGCCCCCATCAGCACATAACACTCCAGCACTTCCGGAAAGCCGCGGATCGCCTCGGTAAACTCAGTGAAGTTGGATCGCCCGTGGGCGTTGAGTTTGACCTCGGCAAAAATCTGCGTATTGAGGCCGATTTTCTTGCGATCCAACAGGGTGACCTGGCCGCGGATCACCCCTTCCTCCTTGAGCCGCTGGATGCGCCGCCAGCAAGGTGACTGGGACAGCCCGACCTGTTCGGCGATCTGCGCGCTGGAGAGCGAAGCATCCTCCTGCAGCAAGGCCAGGATGCGGCGATCATAGACGTCCAACTCGCTACGCATAAAACAACCTGCTTAGTGGCTTAAATTGAATAGAATTATTCGAGTACGCGTGAATATTGCCCATTTTAGATAAGAAATCTCCGTTGGCGAATGTAAAAATTTCTCCAGTCGAAACTGGAGAGCCAACATGCACGCCGTTGAAACCACCCATTCCGTTTGCCGCGTCGATGCCTGGGCCGTCGATAGTGCTCACTGCCAGGCGCATTATCAGATCGTCGCCGAGGCTGAGCCGGATGTGCTGTGCCGGGTACTCAACTATTTCGCGTTGCAGTTCCTGACTCCGCGCCAGGTCAATGTGAACCGGCAGGAAGACCTGCTGACCCTCGATATCGTGATGGATGGCCTGAGCTGGCACCGTGCCCAGGTGATTGGTGAAAAGATTCGAAACCTGATCAGCGTGTGCACGCTCGAGGTTTGGCCTGCCGATGCCGTGCGGCCCCAGGCGCTGGCGGCGGGAGCCCAGTAAAAGCCTGCAATACACATCGGGAGGAGGAACGCTGGCGGCTGACTAGCCTGGGATCACGCCTCCCAGGAAACGCCTCATGCCCGTTGATCATCGATTGGAATTGCACCCGTTGTTGCCGGCCCTGCTCGAAGAAGGGCTGATCACGCCCGACATGGCACAGCGCCTGGCGACGCTGCCGGCCAGCGACACCCAGCACCCACTGGAACACATCGCGGCCCTGGGCCCTTGCCTGGAAACCCTGACCCAATGGCTTGCCCGACACACCGGGCAAGCCTACCTGCGTATCGACCCCCTGAAAATCGACGTGGCAACCGTGGTGCCGCTGATGTCCCACGCCTTTGCCCAACGCCACGCCATCCTGGCGGTGGCCGTGGACGCGCAGAGCGTCACCATCGCCAGCGCCCAACCCCATGTCACCGCCTGGGAAGCCGGGCTGGCGCAGGTGCTCAAGCGCTCGATCAAGCGGGTGGTCGCCAATCCCCAGGATATCCAGCGTTGTATCGCGCAGTTCTACCGGCTGGCCAAGTCGGTCAGCGGCGCGGATCTCAAGATGGCAGCGCCGGGCCATTTCGACCTGCTCAACCTCGGCATCGGCGACCAGGAGCCGGACGCCAACGACGCGCACATCGTCAACATTGTCGACTGGCTACTGCAGTACGCGTTCGGCCAACGCGCCAGTGATATCCATGTCGAACCGTGCCGGGACCAGGGCCGGGTGCGCTTTCGCATCGATGGGTTGCTGCATGATGTCTATCAATTTCCGTCCCAGGTAACGGTGGCCGTGGTCAGCCGCCTGAAAAGCCTCGGACGGATGAACGTGGCGGAGAAACGCAAACCCCAGGACGGCCGGGTCAAGACCAAAAGCCCGGCGGGCGCCGAAGTGGAGTTGCGCCTGTCGACCTTGCCCACGGCGTTCGGCGAGAAACTGGTGATGCGGATTTTCGACCCCCAGGTGCTACTCAAGGACTTCGATCAGTTGGGCTTACCCACCGAAGACCAGCGGCGCTGGCACACCATGGTTCGCCAGACCAGTGGCATCATCCTGGTCACCGGCCCTACCGGCTCGGGCAAGACCAGCACCCTTTACACCACGCTCAAGCAACTGGCGACCCGCGAGGTCAACCTGTGCACGGTGGAAGACCCCATCGAGATGGTCGAGCCGGCGTTCAACCAGATGCAGGTGCAGTCCAATATCGACCTGACCTTCGCCAGCGGTATCCGTGCCCTGCTGCGCCAAGACCCGGACATCATCATGATCGGCGAGATTCGCGACAGGGAAACCGCCGAAATGGCGATTCAGGCTGCATTGACGGGGCACCTGGTACTGTCGACGCTGCACACCAACGATGCACCCAGCGCTATCAGCCGTTTACAGGAACTAGGAATTGCTCATTATTTGATCAAAGCTACGCTGATTGGAGTGATGGCGCAGCGCCTGGTGCGGCTGTTGTGCCCGCACTGCAAGCGTGTCGCGGATGAGCGCTACAAAGCTGTGGGCTGCGCGCAGTGCCGAGACAGCGGTTACCGAGGCAGGGCCGGCGTGTACGAAATCATGGTCATGGACGAAACGCTCAAAGCGTTGATCACCCCCGGCGCCGATGTGCAGGCCTTGCGCCGGGCCGCGCTCAAACAAGGCATGTGCAGCCTGCGTATCGCCGGCCTGCGCAAGGTCAACGCCGGGCTGACCACACTGGCTGAAGTATTACGAGTAACGCCCGGGGATTCAGATACAAATCCTTTGCTTGTCGAACCGTGAAATCGTTCTTATCCGTGACAACACCGCTACAATCGGCCGAACGTCGTTTCACTGACACCAACAGATAGGGAATCGCTATGCAGATCGGAACCGTACTGCTTCTTTTCGTGGGTTTGGCTGTCGCCATTCTCTTCATGGGTTTCAAGGTCGTGCCCCAAGGCTACCAGTGGACCGTGGAGCGTTTCGGGCGCTACACCAACACGCTCAAGCCGGGCCTCAACATCATCATCCCGGTCATGGACCGTATCGGTCGCAAGATCAACGTGATGGAAAGCGTGCTGGATATCCCTCCCCAGGAAGTGATCACCGCCGACAACGCCACCGTGCAGATCGACGCCGTGTGCTTCTTCCAGGTGGTCAACACAGCCCAGGCGGCCTACGAGGTGAACAACCTCGAGCATGCTATCCGCAACCTGCTGCAAACCAATATCCGTACCGTCCTCGGCTCCATGGAGCTGGACGCCATGCTCAGCCAACGTGACGGCATCAACGAAAAACTGCTGCGCACGGTCGACGAAGCCACCGCGCCGTGGGGCATCAAGATCACCCGGATCGAGATCAAGGACATCAGCCCACCTGCGGACCTGATGGCCGCCATGTCCGGCCAGATGAAAGCCGAGCGGATCAAGCGTGCGCAGATTCTGGAGGCCGAGGGCCTGCGGGCGTCGGCGATTCTGACCGCCGAAGGCAAGAAGCAGGCACAGATCCTTGAAGCCGAAGGTGGCCGCCAGGCTGCGTTCCTGGAATCCGAAGCCCGTGAGCGTCAGGCTGAAGCAGAGGCCCGTGCGACCCAGGTCGTTTCCGAAGCGATCGCCACCGGTAACGTGCAGGCCATCAACTACTTCGTCGCGCAAAAATACATCGATGCCCTGGGCAAGCTGGCTTCGGCCAATAACAGCAAAGTGATCCTGATGCCGCTGGAAGCCAGCCAGGTGATCGGTGCAGTCGGTGGTATCGGCGAGATCGTCAAGGCCACGTTCGATAACAAGAAAGGCTGAGGCGATCGACATGTGGGATTTCCTGCAGCATCTATCGTTCTGGGATTGGCTGGCGCTGGGCACTGTGTTGTTGATTCTTGAGGTGTTCGGCGCCGGGGGTTATCTGCTGTGGATGGGGATCGCCGCCGCCGCCGTGGGCGTGATCAAGTTCCTGGTACCGCCGCTCGGGTTGGAATGGCAACTGCTGCTGTTCGCCCTCCTGTCGATCCTGACGGCGGTGTATTGGTGGAAACGCCAACGCAGCAGCGCCAAGGCCAGCGACCAGCCAGGGCTGAACATGCGCGGCTCCGAGCTGATCGGCCGCACCTTCATAGTGCATCAGGCAATTGTCGATGGGCGCGGCAAGATAAAAGTCGGTGATGGCGTATGGATCGTGACCGGCCCGGATATGCCTGTAGGCGCTCAAGTACGGGTCGTTGGCCAGGATGGCGCGATTCTGAAAATTGAAACTGTTTAGTCAGTGATGGAACTCGGCTGGGCTAACCACAATCATAATGTACAGATAACCCACCCGGAGTCACCCATCATGCGTCTCAAATATGCTGTCGCAACCCTCGCTGTGCTTTCCCTCCCCGTCGGCTCAGCCATGGCCGACAGTTTCTGGCGCAATGTCATCTCCTCGGGCGCGACTACCGGCTCGACTTACCTGACATTCAAGGACCATAAGTTGGTGGTTGCCGCCCAGGACGACGCCGGCAGCTTCGTTGCCAGCGACGGCGGCATCCGTGGCCCGTACCTGGAGGCTGCGATGCAGAAGGTCCGTGCCGATAACCCTGGCCTGAAAGCCACGGACATGGAACTGGCCAATGCCATCCTGGCGAAAAACGCCATCGCTTCCGAGTAACACTGCCCCATGAAAAATGCCGCTTTTGAAGCGGCATTTTTTTTGCGCCGATATCCTACAGCCAGGGCTGGTAATTCATTAGCCAATGGCGTCGGCTTCGCCCATGAATGCCAGAGAAGTCCTGTTCACGCTAGATCCCCCTCCGCAACAAGCTATCGATCCCCTTTTACATCAAAGTGAATCGACGACCATGCAAAAGCTGTCCTTCGCCCTGTTACTCGCCGCGACCGCCAGCCCTACCACACAGGCGGAAGGCTGGTATGGTTCGGCAAAACTCAACAGCGCCCGCCAGGACCTTGCCAATGCTCTGCTGACCAGCCCCCGTGTCACCGCGCGGGTAGACGGCCCCAACAACGCCAAAACGTTCACCGGCTCCTTCGCGGCCGGTTACGCGCTCAGGGAAGGCTGGCGCCTGGAGGGCGAATACACCCTGCCTGGCAACTCGACGTTCAAGTCCTATTGGGCGCCTTTCAACGCCAACGTCAACAGCCTGCACACACGAAGCCAGCGTTTAATGCTCAATGGCTACAAAGACATTCCGATCACCCCCTGGCTGTCGTTTTACGGCATGGCCGGCGTGGGCGTGGCTCGGATTGACGCCAACGGTACCCAGGCCAACGACACCCGGCGCTTCGCCAGTCACCGCCAGTACAATCTCGCCTATAGCGTTGGCCTGGGACTGGACGCCAAGGTCAGTGACGAAACAACCCTGGGGGTGGGCTATCGCTATGTGGGCATGGGCAATGTTGAAACCGGCTACAACACCTTTGCCAACCGCATAAACGCACGGGATGAACAGCTCAAGGGCAAGCTCAAGGAGCAGAATCTGTTTCTTGAAACTCGAATGGCCTTCTGACCCTTATTGTCGAGATGCGGCCCACCGGGCGGATCTTTTTGCAACGGCTGACGATTCATTCACAGGCGACAGGCTATATTCAGTCGAGCCGTGCAACCATGCCGGTACTGATCCATTTTTTCTCTCATCGTCTATCTGAAACGGATGCCTTCGTCGTCATGAGCCAACAGCCCTTTCTGCCGTTTTCCAAACCCACCATCGATGAAGCCACCATCTCGGCGGTCGGCGATGTACTGCGCTCGGGCTGGATCACCAGCGGGCCGAAAGTGCAGGCATTCGAGGCACAGCTGTCGGAATACTTTGGCGGCCGCCCCGTGCGCACCTTCAACTCAGGCACCTGCACCATGGAGATCGCCTTGCGCATCGCCGGTATCGGGCCTGGCGATGAAGTCATCACCACACCGATCTCCTGGGTCGCCACGGCCAACGTGATTCTCGAAGTGGGCGCCACACCGGTGTTTGCCGATATTGACCCGGTGACCCGCAATATCGACCTGGCCCAGGTGGAAGCGGCCATCACCCCGCGTACCAAAGCGATCATCCCTGTGTACCTGGCGGGCTTGCCCGTGGACATGCCGCTGCTTTACGCGCTGGCCAACAAATACAACCTGCGCATCGTCGAAGACGCTGCCCAGGCCCTGGGTTCCAGCTGGGATGGCGAGCGCATTGGGGCCACGGGTGACTTTGTGTCCTTCAGCTTCCAGGCCAACAAGAACATCACCTCCTCCGAGGGGGGTTGCCTGGTGTTGAACAACGCCGAGGAAGCCCGCCTGGCGGAAAAGTATCGCTTGCAGGGGGTGACCCGAACCGGCTTCGACGGCCTGGACGTGGACGTGTTGGGCGGCAAGTTCAACATGACTGATATCGCTGCTGCCATCGGCCTGGGGCAATTTGCCCATATCGAGAAGATCACCGCCCATCGCCGGCACCTGGCACAGCACTACTTCAAGTGTTTCGGCAGTGACTTTGAAGAGAAGTACGGCGCGCAACTGCCGCCGCCGGACTTTGAAAACAGCAACTGGCACCTGTTCCAACTGGTGCTGCCGGAACGTCAGGACGGCCTGCCCGCCCGCGCCACCTTCATGGAGCAGATGCAAGCCCTTGGCGTCGGCATTGGCTATCACTACCCGCCGATCCACCTGTTGAGCCTGTATCGGGCACAGGGCTTCAAGGAAGGCATGTTCCCGGTGGCGGAGCGTGTTGGACGTTTGATCGTGTCGTTGCCGATGTTCACGGCGATGACAGAGGCGGATGTGGAGCGGTCGGTAGCAGCAGTGAAGGCTGTGTTGAAACGCTGAATGCCTGTTGCAGGAGCCGGGTGACCGGCTCCTGCAGCGGAATCACTCGCCGATGGCGGCCTTGTAGGCAGCAGCATCGAACAGTTTGGCCAGGTCGGCGTCAACGCTGCTTGGCTTGAGCTTGAAGATCCAGGCACCGTAAGGGTCGGAGTTCAGCAACTCAGGGCTGCCGCCCAGCTCTTCGTTAACCGCAATCACTTCGCCAGCAACTGGCGAGTAGATATCAGACGCCGCTTTAACCGACTCCACGACACCCGCCGTTTCACCCGCCGCAAACACTTTGCCAACCTCGGCCAACTCAACAAACACCACATCACCCAACGCTTCCTGGGCATGGTCGGAGATCCCGACGGTCACAGTACCGTCAGCTTCCAGACGCGCCCATTCGTGACTTTCGGCAAAACGCAGGTCGGCAGGGATATTGCTCATAGTCTGTGTCCTCAAGAAGAAATGTCAGCAGCCTTTGGCCTGCCGGAAAAGTTAGATCAAGGTTTTGCCATGGCGCACGAAGGTCGGTTTGACCACTCGAACCGGGTACCACTTGCCGCGGATTTCCACTTCGGCCCGATCGGCAGTCGCCATCGGTACGCGCGCCAGGGCAATGGATTTGCTCAGCGTAGGAGAGAAACTACCACTGGTGATCTCTCCTTCGCCAACATTGGCGATACGAACCACTTGGTGAGCGCGTAAAACCCCACGCTCTTCCAGCACCAAGCCGACCAATTTGGTCTGCACACCGGCCCCCAGTTCGGCTTCCAGCGCGGCGCGGCCGATGAAACGGCGCTCGGCCGGCTCCCACGCAATGCTCCAGGCCATGTTGGCCGCCAGGGGCGAAACGTCTTGGTGGATATCCTGCCCATACAGGTTCATGCCCGCTTCCAGGCGCAAGGTATCGCGGGCGCCCAGGCCGATAGGAGAAATACCGGCGCCCACCAGGTCGTTGAAAAAAACCGGCGCCTGGTCGGCAGGCAGGACAATCTCCAGGCCGTCTTCGCCGGTGTAGCCGGTACGGGCGATAAACCAATCACCGTCGGCCTGGCCTTCGAAGGGCTTGAGCTGATGAATCAGGGTGCCGCGGGACTGGGTAACCAGCTCGGCAATCTTCTGCCGGGCATGGGGGCCTTGAATCGCGAGCATGGCCAATTCGGGCCGCTCGAGCAATTGCGCCTGGTAGGTGCCCAACTGAGCCTGCATCCAGGCCATGTCCTGATCGCGGGTAGCGGCATTGACCACCAGCCGATAACCGGTTTCGGTGCGGTAGACGATCATGTCGTCCACCACCCCACCCTGCTCGTTGAGCATGGCGCTGTACAACGCACGGCCGCAGCCCTGCAGACGATCGACATCATTGGCCAGCAGGTGCTGGAGCCATTCCTTGGCCTCGGGGCCTGTGACATCGATCACGGTCATATGAGATACATCGAACACCCCGCAGTCGCGCCGCACCTGATGGTGCTCTTCAACTTGCGAGCCGTAGTGCAGAGGCATATCCCAACCGCCAAAATCGACCATTTTCGCGCCTAGGGCGAGATGCAGGTCATACAGAGGCGTACGCTGTCCCATGGGTTTCTCCTTCCGGGCTTGGCGAAGGTGCGTAAGGTTGCCGTTCGCGCTGAAAACCTTGAATTACAAGGCCTGCAGCCACGTACAGCGACCCGACCCGAAAGACGGACCGCACCGAATGCCGCGCATTGTAGCCGCAAGCTGTAGGACTGGCACCTAGCCGATTTGTCGGGCGGAGCGACGGATCAGCCCGATCACCGGCAGCAAGCCCACCAACACCAGGGTCAGCGCCGGCAAGGAAGCCCGCGCCCACTCCCCTTCGCTGGTCATTTCAAAAATCCGCACCGCCAGGGTGTCCCAGCCAAACGGGCGCATCAGCAGGGTGGCGGGCATTTCCTTGAGCACGTCGACGAACACCAGCAACGCAGCGCTCAGGGTCCCGGGTAGCAGCAACGGCAGATACACCTTGCAAAACAGTCGTGGGCCGCTCACCCCAAGACTGCGCGCCGCCTCCGGCAACGATGGACGGATTCGTGCCAGGCTGTTTTCCAGCGGCCCGTAGGCCACCGCGAGGAAGCGCACCAAGTACGCCAGCAGCAGTGCCGACAGGCTGCCGAGCAACAACGGCTTGCCCGCACCGCCGAGCCAGCCCGACAGCGGCACCACCAACTCACGGTCCAGGTAGCTGAATGCCAACATCATCGACACCGCCAGCACCGAGCCCGGCAAGGCATAACCGACATTCGCCAGGCTGATGCCGGAGCGAATTGCCCTGGTCGGCGCCAGGCGATTGGCGAACGCCAGAATCAACGCCACGCTGACCGTGATCAGCGCGGCGGTACCGCCCAGGTACAGCGTGTGGACGATCAGGCCGGTATAGCGTTCATCCAGGTCGAACCGACCGCGCTGCCAGAACCAGGCAACCAGTTGCAGCACCGGAATGACAAACGCACAGGCGAACACCAATCCACACCAGGCACTGGCCGCCGCCGCCTTGAACCCGCGCAGGTGGTACAGCGCCTTGCCGCGCGGTCGTTCATTGCTCGGTCGGCTGGCGCCCCGGGCTCGCCGTTCGCCGTACAGCACCAGCATCACCACCAACAGCAACAGGCTGGCCAGTTGGGCCGCGCTGGAGAGGCTGAAAAAGCCGTACCAGGTCTTGTAGATGGCGGTGGTGAAGGTATCGAAGTTGAACACCGAGACCGCACCGAAATCCGCCAGGGTTTCCATCAATGCCAGCGCCACGCCGGCGCCAATCGCCGGGCGCGCCATGGGCAAGGCCACGCGCCAGAACGCCTGCCATGGCGATTGCCCAAGCATGCGCGCGGCTTCCATCAGGCCCTTGCCCTGAGCCAGGAAGGCGGTGCGCGCCAGCAGGTAGACGTAGGGATAGAACACCAGCACCAAAACAATGACCACGCCGCCCGTGGAGCGCACACGCGGCCAGCGTAGGCCCGTGCCGAACCAGTCGCGCAGCAGGGTCTGCACCGGGCCGGAGAAGTCCAGCAAGCCGACAAATACGAACGCCAGCACATACGCAGGAATCGCGAAGGGCAACATCAGCGCCCAGTCCAGCCAGCGCCGCCCGGGAAACTCGCAGAGGCTGGTCAGCCAGGCCAGGCTTACGCCCAACAGGGTCACGCCAATACCGACGCCCAGCACCAGGATCAGGGTATTGCCCAGCAAGCGCGGCATCTGGGTTTCCCAGAGGTGGGACCAGATCTGCCCATCGATGCTTTGCCAGGACAGCAACAGCACGCTCAGCGGCAGCAGCACCAGCGCGGCGACGATAAAGACCGGCGCGTACCAGCGACGTTGGGCGGGGTGGACCAAGAGCAAATTCCCAGGGAAGAGTATCTAAAGGCAGACACAAAAGGGGCGGCGTTTACACCTTCAGTTCCAGCCAGCGCGATCCATCAGGCGAATGGCCTCGGCCTGGCGCTTGCCCGCGACTTCCACCGGCAAGGTATCGGCCACGAACTTGCCCCAGGTCGCGACTTCGGCAGACGGTGGCACCGCCGGGTTGGCCGGGAATTCCTGGTTCACGTCGGCGAAGATCTTCTGTGCCTCAGGTGTGGTCATCCATTCCACCAAGGCCTTGGCGGCTTCCGGGTGCGGCGCATGCTTGGTCAGGCCGATACCGGACAGGTTCACATGCACGCCACGGTCGCCCTGGTTGGGCCAGAACAACTTCACCGCCAGGTCCGGCTTCTGCTTATGCAGGCGGCCGAAGTAGTACGTGTTGACGATACCCACGTCGCACTGCCCGGCGTTGATCGCTTCGAGCACGGCGATGTCATCGGAGAACACGTCGGTGGACAGGTTGTTGACCCAGCCCTTGACGATTTCTTCGGTCTTGGCCGCGCCATGGGTTTCGATCAGGGTGGCGGTCAGCGACTGGTTGTAGACCTTTTTCGCCGTGCGCAGGCACAGGCGGCCTTCCCATTGTTTGTCGGCCAGGGCTTCGTAAGTCGTCAGGTCGCCGGGTTTGACCCGGTCGGTGGAGTAGGCGATGGTCCGCGCGCGCAAGCTCAAGCCGGTCCAGGCATGGGCCGACGAGCGATATTGAAGAGGGATGTTCTTGTCGATCACTGGGGAGGTGAACGGTTGCAGGATGCCCATTTGCTCAGCCTGCCAGAGGTTGCCGGCGTCGACGGTGAGCAGCAGGTCGGCAGTGGCGTTTTCGCCCTCGGCCTTGATGCGCTGCATCAACGGGGCTTCCTTATCGGTGATGAACTTCACCTGCACGCCGGTCTTTTGGGTGTAGGCGTCGAATACCGGCTTGATCAGTTCGTCGATGCGCGAGGAGTAGACCACGACTTCGTCGGCCGCCTGCACGGTGGTGCTGCCGATAAGGGTTAGGGCCAGGGCAGTCAGGAGGCGCTTGGGTGCCAACATGGGTGCGGTCTCTCATATGCAAATTGAAAGCAAATGATAGGGACTCACATTTGGCAGCTCAATCAAACACTCAGCGGAGGCGTTACCAGATGTTGCACGGCGCCTTCAGGGCCGTGCCAACTCTGGTAGATCCCCAGTCAGGCCAAGGGCCTGACGCACGAATACCGCCTTGGCTTCCGGCATTTGATCAACCATTTTCAACCCGGCATTACGCAACCAGCGCAACGGCAGTTGATCGGCCTGGAACAAGCGCTCGAAGCCTTCCATCGCCGCCATCAACGCCAGGTTGTGCGGCATGCGCCGACGCTCGTAACGGCTCAGCACTTTCACATCCGCCAGGCGTTCGCCACGTTCAGTCGCCGACAACAGCACCTCGGCCAGGACCGCCGCGTCGAGGAAGCCCAGGTTCACGCCCTGCCCGGCCAACGGGTGGATGACGTGTGCGGCGTCGCCGATCAACGCCAGGCCTTCGGCCACATAGCGCTTGGCATGGCGTTGGCGCAATGGCACACAGACACGCGGATCAGCGCTGAGCACCGTGCCGAGTCGGCCTTCAAAGGCGCGTTCCAGCTCACGGCAAAAGCTTTCATCCTCAAGTGCCATCAGGCGTGCGGATTCAGCTGGCGTGGTCGACCAGACGATCGAGCACCAGTCTTCCTGACCATCGCGCACCAATGGCAAGAAGGCCAGCGGACCGGTATCGGTAAAGCGCTGCCAGGCGGTGCGCTGGTGCGGCTGGCTGCTGCGCACGCTGGTGACAATCGCGTTATGCAGGTAATCCCACTCGCGGGTCGCGGTGCCAGTCAGGCGGCGTACGGCGGAATTGGCGCCATCGGCGGCCACCACCAGCGGCGCGCGCAATTTGCGGCCATCGGCCAGGGTCAGCAGCCAGTCATCGCCGGAGCGGCGCATTTGCTCCAGGCGTGCATTGGCCAGCAGGCCGAGGTCACAGTCATGCAGGCGATCAAGCAGGGCATCCTGGACCACACGGTTTTCGACGATATGCCCGAGCACTTCGGCATGCACGCTGGCCGCCGAAAAGTGGACCTGCCCGGTGCCGCTGCCGTCCCACACCTGCATCTCTGCGTAAGGGCTGGCGCGGCGGTCGACGATGCCGTCCCACACGCCCAGGCGCTCGAGGATGCGCTGGCTGGCGGCCGACAAGGCGCTGACCCGCGGCTCGAAGGCGGCCTCGCGTTCGAACGGCTTGACGCTCAACGGGCTGCCGTCCAGCAGCAGCACCTGCAGGCCACTGCCCTGCAACGCCAGCGCCAGGGCGCTTCCGACCATTCCGGCCCCGACAATCAGCACATCTGCGCGCATGTCCATGCTTTAAGCCTGTCTCGCTGGCGGCTTGCGCCGCACGTAAAGGGTTTTGTCGACTCGCGCCACCAGGGTGCCGGAGCCGTCATGAATCTGGACCTTGAGGCGGGGCAAATACTTCTCGCCGCCTGCGGTCTGTCGACGCACCTCATCCAGCAAGGCGTCGTCGATGGAAAACTCGGCATACACCGGGCCTCTGCCCGGCGAGACGAAGTCGATGCTGGCCGCCTTGTCCCACACAATGTAGTCGCGGCCCAGGTTCTCCATCAGCATCAGCATGTAGAACGGGTCGACCATCGAATAGAGGCTGCCGCCGAACTGCGTACCCACGTAGTTACGGTTGTACCACCCCAGGCCCATGCGCACTTTGACGTGGCGAAAATCGGCGCTCATGTGCTGCACGCTGATCCCCGCGCCCAGATACGGCGGGTAAAGGGTCATGACCCAACGCAATAAACGCGCTTTACCCAGGCGAGCGACCAGCCACTTACGCATCGGGACGCGTACCCAGGCCCATGGCCTGCCGGGCGAACCAGCGTTTGGCCGGTGGCAGCAGGTCCAGGCCCAGCAAGCCCATGTTGCGGCCCAGGGCGACCAGCGGCTGTGCACTGCCGAACAGGCGCGTGACCTGGTCGGAGAAGCCCACGGTCAGCTTCTGATCCAGCCGCTGACGCTCGCGATAGGCCTGCAAGGTGGCCAGGTCGCCCGGCACCGTCGGCCCGGCCAACAGGGCCTCGGCCAAGGCATTGGCATCACGCAGGGACAGGTTGAAACCCTGCCCGGCAATCGGGTGCAGACTGTGGGCGGCATTGCCGAGGATCGCCAGGTGGGAGCGGACTTGTTCTTCGGCTTCCACCAGGGTCAGCGGGTACAGGTGACGAGCCCCCACTTGCTTCAGGGTGCCCAGGCGGTAACCAAACACGCCCTGCAACTCACTCAAGAAACTGCGTTCATCCAGGCTGGCCAAGCGCTGGGCGTCCATGCCGATGCGGGTCCACACCAGCGCGCAACGGTTGTCCGGCAGCGGCAGCAAGGCCATCGGCCCCTCATCGGTAAAGCGCTCGAAGGCTTCGCCGTTGTGGGCTTCGCTCGGGGTGATATTGGCGATCAGCGCGCTCTGGTTGTAGGGGCGGGTTTTCACGCCGATGCCCAGTTGCTCACGCAAACCGGAGCGGCCACCATCCGCGAGCACCGCGAGGTCGCATTCCAGTACGGTTTCATCGTTGAGGGTCAGGCGGTAGCCATCCGGCAGCGGTTCCATGCGCGTGACTTCCGCCGGGCAGCGCCAACTGACCACCTCTTTATCCAAGCCTTGCCACAGGCACTGGCCGAGCCAGGCGTTTTCCACCACATAGCCAAGGGCAGGAACGCCCTCCTCCATGGCGGATAACCGCGCGGTGGAGAAACGCCCGCGGTCCGACACATGAATCTGCTTGATCGGTTCTGCGCGGCGGGAGATGTGCTGCCAGAGCCCCAGGCGCTGGTAAATCTGCCGAGCGCCAAACGACAGCGCCGAGGAGCGTGCATCGTAGCTAGGCTGGTAGCTGTCACCCGGTGCAAAGGGTTCGATCAGCACGATCTTCCAGCCTCGGGCCTTTGCTCCCGCTTGCAATGCCAGCGCCAGGCTGGCGCCCACCAGGCCGCCACCGATGATCGCCAGGTTGACCCGGCTCATCGGGCAGCCGCCATCAGGGCTTCAATGTCGGCGACGGTCTTGGGCACGCCGACGGTCAGGATTTCACAGCCTTGCTTGGTCACTACCACGTCGTCCTCGATGCGCACGCCAATGCCACGCCATTTCTTTGCCACATTCTGGTTGTCCGGCGATATGTAGATCCCCGGTTCCACGGTCAATGCCATGCCGACCTCCAGCACACGCCATTCACCGCCCACTTTGTACTCGCCCACATCGTGCACATCCATGCCCAGCCAGTGGCCGGCTCGGTGCATGTAGAAAGCCCGGTAGGCTTCGCTGGCAATCAACTCGTCCACATCACCCTGCAGCAAGCCCAGTTTGACCAGCCCGGCGGTGATGACCTGCACGGTTGCCTCGTGGGCCTGGTTCCAATGCTTGTTCGGCGCTATCTCGGCAAAGGCGGCTTCCTGGGAGGCCAGCACGATTTCATAGATCGCCTTCTGCTCCGGCGAGAACTTGCCATTGACCGGCCAGGTGCGGGTGATGTCGCTGGCGTAGCAGTCGATCTCGCAACCGGCATCGATCAGCACCAGGTCGCCGTCCTTGAGCACGGCGTCATTCTGCTGGTAATGCAGGATGCAGCTGTTGCGCCCGGCGGCGACGATGGAGCCATAGGCCGGCATTTTCGCGCCGCCCTTGCGGAACTCGTAATCCAGCTCGGCTTCCAGGCTGAACTCATGCAAGCCGGCGCGGCTGGCCTGCATCGCCTTCACATGGGCCGCGCAGGAAATTCGCGCAGCCTCGCGCATCACCTTCACTTCCGCCGCCGATTTATACAGGCGCATGTCGTGGAGCAAATGATCCAGGGCAACGAATTCGTTCGGGGGCTGGGCACCGAGGTGCGCTTTAGAGCGGATGACGTTGATCCACTCCATCAGGTGCCGGTCGAATTCAGCGTTGCTGCCCATGGCCGAATACACCCGGTCGCGACCTTCGATCAAGCCGGGCAGGATGTCGTCGATATCGGTGATGGGGAAGGCATCGTCGGCGCCAAAATCGCGGATCGCGCCCTCGGTACCGGCGCGCAGGCCGTCCCACAGTTCGCGTTCGGCATTGCGCTCGCGGCAGAACAGTACGTACTCGCCGTGCTGGCGACCGGGCATCAGCACGATCACCGCCTGGGGCTCGGGGAAACCGCTCAGGTACTGGAAGTCGCTGTCCTGGCGATAGACGTGCTCGACATCACGGTTGCGGATCGCCACGGCGGCGGCCGGCAGGATCGCGATGCTGTTGGGTTCCATCTGCGCCATGAGCGCCTTGCGGCGCCGGGTGTATTCCGCTTTGGGGATATGGATCATGGGCAGATGGGCTTCCTTTCTCAGTGCAGCGAAGGCTTGGGGGCAGCCGGCTCAGCGGACTTCTTGGTCTCGGTGAACAGCAGCAACGGTGCGACGCGCAGGTATTCCATGACTTCCATGTAGTCGCCTTCGCCGTCTTCGGACTCTTCCAGGGCGTCTTGCACCTGGGAGATGGCCGCCAGGTCCTGCAACACTTCCTTGGCATCGGTGCTCAGCTCCAGGCCACCGGCGTTCACGCCGAAACCGTGGAGGAAGCCCTGGCACCATTGGCCCAGTGCGGCGGCGCGTTCGGCGAGCGGTGCATCGTCGGTCGGCAGCAGCAGGACCACGGTGACGTCATCACCGGTCAGCTCGCCCTTGACCATCTCTTGCAGGCCGATCAGCGCGTTACGCACGTTGTCGGTCGGTTCGGTTTCCAGCAACTCGGCCACATCGGCCAGCCAGTTGTCGGCATCAAAGCCAACGCCGGTGCAACTGCGGCCGAGCAACACGCCGTGCAGTTCGGCAGGCGAGCAAGGATGACCGCTGGTGCTCAGCAGTTTGGAAAAAGCATCGTACGGGGAGTTCTGAATGGGCATGGTGAGCTAGGCGCCAGACGGCGCAATGTCTAGAATGGAGCGCTGTATCCTAGCACCGGCAGACGTACCAAGACTATCGAGGGCGTCAGATCGTTTATCCTGCAGTTGCCATTCATCAGACAAATCCAGTGGAACCCAATGGAAGACACCGACCTGCAAGCGCTGATGGCCAGACTCGAATTGCTAATTGATCGGGTCGAGCAACTAAAGAGCCAAAACGGACTCCTATTAGCTCAGGAAAAGACCTGGCGCGAGGAACGCGCTCACCTCATTGAAAAAAACGAAATCGCCCGGCGTAAGGTCGAATCGATGATTTCGCGCCTGAAGGCCCTGGAGCAAGACTCATGAGTTCAAGCAATAGCGTTACCGTGCAGATCCTCGACAAAGAGTATTCGATCATTTGCCCCCAGGAAGAACGCAGCAACCTGGTGAGCGCTGCCCGCTACCTGGATGGCAAGATGCGTGAAATCCGCAGCAGCGGCAAAGTCATCGGCGCCGACCGCATCGCCGTGATGGCCGCGCTGAACATTACCCACGATCTGCTGCACAAGCAGGAACGTCCTGACGTACAGGCCAGCGGCTCAACGCGCGAACAGGTGCGTGACCTGCTCGAACGCGTTGATCTGGTGCTCTCCAGCGACTCAGACGCACCCAAGGGCTGATTGCCGCGACTGTTTAAGGTATACTCGCCCCACTCCCTGGCGTGCTTGCCAGTCGGCGATGTCCCGGAGCCGATTCGCACTACCCTGGAAGTTGCACGTTGGGCTGGTGTGCATGTCCGCTAGACGGAAAGCCTTAAAGCCTACTGCTTCTTCCACCTTGAACTTTCGGGTTCAAGGGCTTAGTCGACAGCGGTTCTGTCGGGGAGCCTGATTTCCAAACTCAATGCCAGTCTTAAGGACTGGCATTGTTTTATGAGCCGAAAACCATGACCGAACCTGCGCCGCTTTCCCGTCCGCACCTTCGACGCATGTTGCGCAAGGCCCGCCGTGCGCTCACCCCCAGCGAGCAGCGCCGGGCGGCCCTTGGCTTGTATCGGCAACTGGCACAGCACCCGCTGTTTCGCCGGGCCAAACATATTTCTCTATACCTGCCGACGGACGGTGAAATCGATCCGCGCCTGCTGCTGCGCGCGGCCCAGCGCCGGGGCAAGGCCACCTACCTGCCAGTACTCAGCGCCTGGCCGAGAACCAAGATGGTCTTCCAACGCGTGAGCCCAGGGGAAAAACTGCTGCCCAATCGGTTTCGCATTCTCGAACCCCGGATAAACGCCTGCCGCCAGCGCAAGGTGTGGACGCTGGACCTGGTGTTGCTCCCGCTGGTGGGGTTCGACGACGCGGGGGGGCGCCTGGGCATGGGCGGTGGTTTTTATGACCGCAGCCTGGCCTACCTCGCTCGCCGCAATAGCTGGCGCAAGCCGACGCTGCTGGGGCTGGCCCATGAGTGTCAGAAGGTCGATCGGTTGGCGCAGGCGAGTTGGGATGTGCCGCTGGCGGGCACGGTCACTGACAAGTATTGGTATATCGCAGAGACGCCACTGGAGTCAGCGGCGCCTTGAATAAGGGTCAGCGCTTGAACGGTTTAGGCTGCTGCTGAGCCAGTTCAACGGGTGCATCGGTCTTGTTCGACCACAAGCTTTGCGCATACCCGGTGGTCACGACGCCCAGACCAAACAAAATCACCAATATCCATAGTAAATCCGGTTTACGTTGCATCGATTGCCCCCCTTCAGGCATCTCGTACACGATGACAACAACGTTCCAAAGTAGTCCGTTGCAGCTGCGTCAAGCTTAAAATCCCGGCATTCTGCGTTAACGTGAACCAACACGCAAACCTTGGCGTCAACCGACTGTCGGTTTGTCATGGAATTGCCTGACAACTTGCCCAACGCCTTTTTCAGGAGCCCCCAAATGGCCTATTGGCTGATGAAATCCGAGCCCGACGAACTCTCCATCAAAGGCCTGGAAACGCTTGGCGAAGCCCGCTGGGATGGGGTGCGTAACTATCAGGCGCGCAACTTCCTGAGGGCGATGGCGGTGGGTGACCAATTTTTCTTCTATCACTCCAGCTGCCCCGAGCCTGGTATTGCCGGCATCGGCACCATCGTCGAGGCCGCCTACCCGGACCCGACCGCACTGGAGCCGGACAGCCACTATTTCGACGCCAAGGCCAGCCCGGAGAAAAATCCATGGAGCGCGATCAACGTGGCCCATGTCGAGACGTTCCCCAGCGTACTGGGCCTGGGGTACCTGAAGCAGCAAGCCGCCCTTGCCGAGCTGCCTCTGGTGCAAAAAGGCAGCCGTCTCTCGGTGATGCCGGTTACCGCCGAGCAATGGGCCGCGGTCTTGGCGCTACGCTGACGGCAGGAGCCAGCTTGCTCGCGAAGAGCGCAGCTTCACCGCGACCTTCCAGGCTGGTCGCGTTATCGTTTACATTTTTCGCGAGCCAGCTCGCTCCTTCAGTTCATTTGATCGGTATCAACGCCTTCTGAGGCAAGGCCGGTCAAACTAGGACGCTAACGCCGCAGGATGCATTCATGTCGACGAACCATCGCACCTCCCAGCTGTTTGCCTCGCTCCTGATTGTGTTGCTGCTCGCCGCCGGCGGCTTCGGTTACTGGAAATCCACCCAGGACCGCCTGCCCGAAGGCTTGAGCATGGGCAACGGTCGCCTGGAATCCACTGAGGTGCAGATTGCCGCCAAGATACCCGGGCGCCTCGCCGAAGTGCGCGTGGATGAAGGCGACAAGGTGCTCAAGGGCCAACTGCTGGCGCGCATGGACACCCGCACCCTGGAGGCCCAGCGCGCCCAGGCTGAAGCCGAGGTGCTGCGCGCCAAGGAAAACTTCGCCGCTGCCGAAGCCAATGTGCAACTGCGCCAAAGCGAGCAACTGTTGGCCCATCAGGAGCTCAAGCGTACGCAGGAGCTATACGCGCGCGGCTTTGCCAGCAGCCAGCTGATCGACCAGCAGCAGGCTCGCCAGAACACCGGCAATGCGGCCGTAGTCGCGGCCCAAGCCCAGGTCAATTCGGTCAAGGCGGCCATCGGCGCCGCCGAAGCCCAGGTGGCGCAACTCACCAGCGAAATCGATGACAGCAGCCTGCGCGCGCCCATCGACGGCATTATCCAGCTACGCCTGGCTGAACCGGGCGAAGTGCTCGCCGCCGGTGGGCGCGTGTTGCTGCTGATCGACCCCCAAGATCAATACATGAACCTCTACTTGCCCGCCTCTGTGACCGGCCGGCTGACCGTCGGCAGCGATGCACGCATCCTCCTCGATGCACTCCCCGACCAACCGCTGCCTGCCAAAATCAGCTTTGTCGCGGCCAAATCGCAATTCACGCCCAAGGAAGTGGAAACCCGCGATGAACGCCAGAAACTGGTATTCCGCGTCAAACTGCGCCTGACCCAACCCAGCGCCGTGCCGCAGGCCAAGCCCGGTATGCCCGGCGCCGGCTATGTGCGTACGGCTGACATCGACTGGCCGGCCAACCTGAAATGACCGACCTGGCGCTGCACGCCACAGGTGTTCAGCACCGCTATGGCAAGCAACAGGCGCTGATCGACATCGCCTTCAGCCTGCCCGCCGGTACGCGCTGCGGGCTGATAGGCCCGGATGGCGCGGGCAAGTCGAGCCTGCTGGGCTTGATCGCCGGGGTTAAACACCTTCAGGAAGGCCAACTGGAGGTGCTCGGCGGCTCCATCGCCGACCGCCGCCATCGCAACAGCCTGTACCCGCGTATCGCCTTTATGCCCCAGGGCCTGGGCGGCAACCTGTACCCCGAGTTGTCCATCAGCGAAAACATCCGCTTCTTCGCCACGCTGTTTGGCCTGTCGAAAGCCGACTGCGACCAGCGCATGCACAACCTGCTGCTGGCCACCGACCTCGCCCGTTTCGCCGAGCGCCCGGCCGGCAAACTCTCGGGCGGGATGAAACAGAAGCTCGGCCTGTGCTGCGCACTGATCCACGACCCGGACCTGCTGATCCTTGACGAGCCCACCACTGGCGTCGACCCGCTGTCGCGTAGACGCTTCTGGGAACTGGTCGATACCGTACGTGCCGAGCGCCCGCAACTGACCCTGCTGGTGGCCACGGCCTACATGGAGGAGGCCGAGCAGTTCGAACATTGCCTGATGCTCGATCGCGGCAAACTGATCGCCAACGGGCTTAGCAGCGAACTGGCGGCGGCCACACCCAGCGGAAAACTGGATGAAGCCTTCACCCACTTCCAGGGCGACAGCGCCCACAACAACCAGCCACTGGTGATCCCGCCCAGGGCAAGCGCCAACACCGATATCGCCATCGAAGCCCACGACCTGACCCTGCGCTTCGGCGACTTCACGGCAGTCAACAAGGTCAGCTTCGCTATTGGCCGTGGCGAGATCTTCGGTTTCCTCGGTTCAAACGGTTGCGGCAAGACCACCACCATGAAGGTCCTCACCGGCCTGATGCCGGCCACCGAAGGCAGTGCCACGTTGCTGGGCAATCCGGTGAACGCCAAGGACCTGGCCACCCGCAAGCGCGTGGGCTTCATGTCGCAGAGCTTCTCACTGTATGGCGAACTCAGCGTGCGCCAGAACCTGGCGTTGCATGCGCAGTTGTTCGACTTGCCCAAGGCCGACAGTGGCCCGCGGATCGACGAACTGATCCAGCGTTTCGACCTGGGCGAAGTCGCCGAGCAGCCGTCCGGTGAACTGCCCCTTGGCCTGCGCCAACGGTTGTCGCTGGCCGTGGCGGTGCTGCATCGCCCCGAGGTGCTGATCCTCGATGAACCGACCTCAGGCGTAGACCCAGCGGCGCGGGATGATTTCTGGCGGTTGCTGATCGAGCTATCGCGCGAACAGGGGGTGACGATCTTCCTGTCCACTCACTTTATGAACGAAGCCCAGCGCTGCGACCGCATCTCCCTGATGCATGCGGGCAAGGTGCTGGCCTGCGACACGCCCGACGCACTGCAACAGCAGTTCCACGGCGACACCCTTGAAGCCGCGTTTGTCACGTGCCTGGAGCAAGCCCAGGGCGAACCGGAACCGACGGCGCCTACCGCCACCGTCAGCGAAACCACTGCACCGCCTGTGAGCAAGCGCGGGTTCAGCCTGGCGCGCCTACTGGCCGTGGCCAGTCGCGAAGGCAAGGAACTCTTGCGCGACAAGGTGCGCATGGCCTTCGCCCTGCTCGGGGCGATGTTCATGATGGTGATCTTCGGCTACGGCATTTCCCTGGATGTGGAAAACCTCGCCTTTGCCGTCTACGACCAGGACCAGACTCCGCAAAGCCGTGCCTACCTGGAAGCCTTTCGCAGCTCGCGCTATTTCGCCGAGCAAACGCCAATCCAGGATGCCAACGAACTGCATCGGCGCCTGCAACGCTCGGAAATCAAACTGGCGCTGGAAATCCCGCCGGGCTTTGGTCGTGATCTTTACGCCGGTCGCCAGCCCACCGTGGCCGCGTGGCTCGACGGCGGCATGCCGTTTCGCGCGGAAACCAGCCGCAACTATGTCGAGGCCGTGCACCAGGGCAACCTCGAACAACTGGCCGAACTGAGCAGCTCGCCCTCGAACACACAAGCTGCCGCCAAGTTGGAAACCCGCTTCCGCTATAACCAGGACGTGGTCAGCGTAAATGCCATCGGCCCGGGCGTCATGGCGCTGATCCTGGCCTTTATACCGGCCATGCTGACGGCCCTGGGCATCGTGCGCGAGAAGGAGCTGGGCTCGATCACCAACTTCTATGCCACGCCCCTGACCCGCCTGGAGTTTTTGCTGGGCAAACAGGCGCCCTACCTGGCAGTGAGCCTGGTGAACCTGGCTGTACTGGTGGCGATGAACCGCTGGCTGTTCGGCGTGCCGTTCAAGGGCAGCGCCCTGACCCTGGCGTTTGGCGGCCTGCTGTACGTGCTCGCCACCACCAGCATGGGCCTGCTGATTTCCGCATTCACGCGCACCCAGATCGCGGCGATCCTCGGCACCATGATCATCACCAGCCTGCCGACCATCCAGTTCTCCGGGCTGATCGTGCCGCGCTCGTCCCTGGAGGGCGCGGCGGCGGTGATGGGCATGCTGTTTCCGGCGGGGCACTTTCTCGATATTGCGGTGGGCACCTTCACCAAGGCCCTGGACTTGCGACAGTTGTGGCCACAGTGCCTGGCGCTGTTCGGATTTTTCCTCGGTTTTACCGGACTGAGCCTGATCATGCTCAAGAAGCAGGAGGCCTGATGCACAAGTTTGCGCATATCCTGCGCCTGGGGATCAAGGAGCTGACCAGCCTGCGCCACGACAGTGTGTTGCTGCTGTTTCTGTTCTACGCCTTCACGGTGGCGATCTATATGCCCGCCGCGGGCTCGGTGATTGGGGTGCACCATGCCAGCGTGGCATTTGTCGACGAAGACCACAGCCCGCTCTCGCGACAGATGGCCGAAGCGCTGCAACCGCCCGAGTTCCAGCCACCCGCACCGTTGGCGTACGACCAGTTGGACAAGGTCATGGACAGCGGCCAGTACACCTTCGTGATCAACGTACCGGCGAACTTCCAGGCCGACCTGTTGGCCGGTCGACAGCCCGCCGTACAGGTGAACGTCGACGCCACGGCGATGAGCCAGGCCTTTATGGGCGCCGGCTACATCGGCCGGATTTTCCAGCGCGAGTTGCTCACCTACAGCGGCCAGGCGGATAGCGCCGCGAAAGCGCCAGCGCAACTGACCACCCGGGCGCTGTTCAATACCAACCTGGAGGGTGGCTGGTTCCTGGCGGTGATCCAGATCGTCAACAACATCACCATCCTCGCCATCGTGCTCACCGGCACCGCCCTGCTGCGCGAGCGTGAACACGGCACCCTCGACCACTTGCTGGTACTGCCGCTGACAGCACTGGAAATCATGCTGGCGAAAATCTGGAGCAACATGCTGGTGGTCGTGCTGTGTACCTGGCTATCCCTGGAAGTGGTGGTCAAGGGCTTGCTCGGCGTACCGCTGGCCGGCTCGCTGGCGTTATTTCTGTTCGTGACCGCGCTGTACCTGTTTGCCAGCACGGCCCTGGGCATTTTCCTCGCCACCCTCGCCCGCTCGACGCCTCAGTTCGGCTTGCTGGCGATCCCGGTGATCATCCCGATGCTGCTGCTTTCCGGCGGCAGTACCCCGCTGGACAGCATGCCCGAGTGGTTGCAGTGGGTGATGCAGGCTTCGCCGTCGACGCACTTTGTGAGCCTGAGCGCAGCGATCCTGTTCCGCGATGCGGGCGCTAGCGTGGTGTGGCCGGACCTGCTGGCGCTGGCAGGGATCGGCCTGCTGTTCTTTGCCGTGGCGTTGGCGCGGTTCAGGAAAAGCCTGGCCTCCTGAGCGTGGCGAGCGGGCTTGTTGTGGCAAACGGGCTTCTTGTTGTGGTCAGCCGGCTTGTTGTGGTGAGCGGGCTTGTTGTGGCGAGCGGGCTTGCCCCGCGTTGGGCTGCGCAGCAGCCC